>CAKPXD010000001.1 GCA_934201655.1 uncultured Streptococcus sp.
ATTTTACAGTATTAATTAACGAATATACTAGAAGATTAGTGAAAATCTAATCTTCTTTTGATATACTGAAAGTAGAAAAGAGGGTGCTTATGTGGGAACATCTAAAGTCTGAACAAAAAGAAAAATACAAAACCTTAATTACCAACTTCGCTAGCTTGAGCCAAGCTTTTTCTCAAAAGGCAGAATCCGAAGACGAGGGACAAACAGAGAATTATGTAGCTCCGATTGTTAACTCCAAGTTTCAGGAGACTGTTTTCCAGAAGGCTTTTAATGCCGTAGGGGAAGATATTGCCAATACTTCCTATGATGCTTCTGTCGTTGTGGATGAAAATCATAAATACCTAGTGGGTATCAAGTCTTTTGGGATTAATTCTGGAGACCAAAAAATTGCCCAGTTCAAGAAAGATTCTCAATCTTGGACAGACTTGTTGGGTGACATCAAGTTTCATGCAGATATTGCTGCAGATAAAGAAGCAGCAGACAAGGAAAACTATCAGCGCTATGAAGAGTTGGCGCGAAAGATTGCGATTTTGAGAAACCAGAGAATCGAATCCTCCAAGGCACAAATAAAGGGTTTTAAGTCGGATTCAGTTAATGTTGAAGCTGTTTATCACGTCCTGATGCCAACACCAAAGGGTGAAAATCCTAAGATTTTTGTCGGGGAGACGACTTATTTACCAGTCGATATTGATAATCTGGTCATTGAAGGCTCAACTACCAAAAATAATCCTACCAATTTCCGATTCACGGATGGGCAACACCACTACAAGTACACGGCAGCTGACAGCCAGCTTCACATGGCTTTTAACAATAAAGACATTGTGGTAGATACTTGGGATGTCCATTACATCGAAGATCCTTTTTCTCTCTTTGAAAATCTTCATTTGCTGACAGCTGAAAAGGATAAAACCGATATCTTAGAAACAGTGTCTTGGGTTATCACAGACAAACATGGAAATGTGGAAGAAAACTCTGGTTTCAATGCCTTTAACGGCGGTTCAAAATTAGCCAAAAAAGACCGTCTGCCACGGATTTTAAAGATCCAGGATAAATTTAAGGACAGTTTAGCTCCAGAAGAACTAGCTTTTGTGACTTTCTCCCTAGAAGAAATCCTCTTGAAAAAGTGGACCAGCAAGGAAGAAAAAGTTCAGATGAAGGCGATTCGTGAGGACTTAATTCACTTTGCCCATAATACTGGCAATGAAAAACTCATTAAAGAAATTGAACAGCTAGTTTATCGTCCAGTTAGCGAAGTTTACATCCCGCTACCTGACTCCAAAAACTTCCATGACGAAAGGCCCGACTTCTTTGGTCCTGGATTTGGAACTTTTGAATCTGGGACTAAAAAACTGGCCCTGTCCAAAGAAGAACGAACCTTTAAACTACGCTTCTTACCTTCTGGTGATGTCATCAACGCCTATATCAACCAAGAAGCTGGAAAGGCTATTCAGTCAACTGATAAGCAAGAAATTCTTGGAAATTGGATCTTGCGTGGTGTTTTCCAGTTGAAGGAAAGAGAAGTCTTGATAGGTCAAAGACTCAATGAACTGGAAATCAACGGAATTCGATTGACCAAGTTTAAAAACGGGGAAATCGGTATTGAATTCATCTGGATTGATACCGAAAACCCACCAAGCGATGCTATCGGCTGGGTAGCAAAATAGATTTGAATAGTGCAAAAAATCTCTTAGATTCATTTCTAAGAGATTTTTACTTACTTATCGCCCCTCACAACCAGCCTTCTTCTTCGGCAGTTTTGGCTGCTTCGGTTCGGTTGCTGGCGCCTAGTTTGGAGAGGATATTGGTCATGTAATTACGGACGGTACCGTTTGAGAGGTAGAGCTTGTCCGCAATTTCTTGGTTGGACAGCCCCTGGGCAACTCCATGCAAGACAGCAACTTCCTGCTCGGTCAAGGGATTGGGATGGGTCATCATGACTTCCATCAGCTCTGGAGAATATTCCTTGCGTCCCTCTAACACCGTATGCAGGGTTTGCATGAGCTCAGCGATGCTTCGCTCTTTCAAGACATAGGCGTCTACTCCTGCTTTGACAGCTCGTTCAAAATAGCCTGGGCGTTTAAAGGTCGTGACGATAACCACCTTTGTTTCAGGCACTTCTTCTTTGATCCACTCAAGTGCTTCGAGTCCCGTCTTGACTGGCATTTCGACGTCAAGGATGGCAATGTCTACTGCTTCTTTCTCCAAAACCTCGATAGCCTCGGCTCCATTTTTCGCCTGCAAGACAGTCTCCACATCTGGTTGAAAACTCAAGAGCTGGCACATGGCGTCTCTAAGCATACTTTGATCTTCTGCGACTAATACTTTCATCTACTTTCTCTCCTTATAAGGCAGATGCACGCGCACCTCTGTGGGATGTTTCAAACTGACCAGCTCTACTTGACCTGAGAAGGCTGCAACACGATCTCGGACTGTATGGAGTTCATTTCCTTTTACAGTTGCAAAACCTTTCCCATCATCTCTGACCGTCAATAGCAATTCCTGATCTGTACGTTCCAGTTTTAGATAGGCTTTTTCAGCACTGGCATGTTTGATGATATTGGTCGCCAGTTCTAACAAAATCATAGCAGCCGTCGACTCCACATCCTGGGTCAGGCTAGCCTTGTCCAATTGATTGTCAACCTCAACCTCAATCCCAGCAATCTCCAGCATCTTTTTGACAGTTTCAATCTCTGATACTAGGGTCCTTGATTTCAGATTTTCTACAATGGTTCGTACTTCATTCATGGAATCCTTGCTGATCTGGTGAATTTCTTTTAATTCCTTCTCCACCTGTGGATAGGCCTGCATCTGAAATAACTGCAGGGCTAGATCTGTCTTGACACTCAGCATGGCAAAAGTATGTCCCAGACTATCATGCAAATCCTGACCGATACGACTGCGTTCATTTTCAGCAAGCAATAAATTTATCTGAGCATTTTGCTTGGCCTGAGCTTCTTTCAAATCCTCGACAATGCGAATCCGAACCAAACCCAATGTCATCAAATCGACAAAAGTAAGAATTCCAAGCTCAAAGGCTACAGCCTCAGTTTCGACTGACTGAAACATCATGAGTTGTCCAACAACAAGAACTTGAGCAAGGAGAAAAGTCCAGACATGAAGAGAACGTAGGCTACGCACTCTAAAATGATAAATCAAGAGATTGGCAAGGAAAAAGAAGAACCAGACATAGTTGCCATAAATAAAGACGGTATTCCCAGCTACATAGGCTAGCATGATAATCCAAAAGAGCCAGGATAAGCGTTGGCTCTTGGTTGTCAAAACGCCTAAGTAAGCCCCCACAAATAGAATATCAACTAGTAAATGCCAGCTAGGAATCTCCCCAACTACTGCAGAGAGGATGGGGAAAACCATAAAAATCAAACTGGCCCAAAACATATAGTGTATGCTTTTCAGTCTTTCAAGCATTAAGCATTCTCCTTATGACCTTGAAGGTAAATAGTCAAACCAAATAAAACTGCTGAAAAAACAAGTAGATAAACTGTGGCTGATAAATTGATGCTACCCTCATTTAAGAAGGTCTTGAGCAACTCCATCAACTGGTAGGTTGGCAGGCACTTACCGATTGCTTGCATCCAGTCTGGAAATAAAGTGATAGGCATCCAGAGTCCGCCTAAAACAGCCAAGCCTAGATAGAGAAGATTCCCCACGACTGACATCAGCTGACTAGAAGGCAAGAGTGTCAGGGTCAAGCCAAGCGCTACAAAGGCTATACTTCCCGCAATCAGCAAGAACGCAGCCCCAATCCAGTTTCCAAGAGACATATCCACACCTCTTACAAAATGCCCAACTGAGAAAACAACCAGAATTGAAACCAAATAATCAACCATCATACTTGTTATCTTTGATAGATAATATTCTACCATATTTACTGGAGTATGGCGCAATGTTTTCTGCCAGTTGTTGATTTTATCGGTATGTAAAACAGCTGGAAATGAAAACATGGCTGTCGACATCATGGAAAAAGCTGTCATAGAGATGAGGTAATCGCGCATAAAATTAGCTGGTCCATCTGGTGTGTCCTGGTACATTCCTGAAAAGAATAAATAGAAGGCCGTCGGCATCCCTACGGATAATAGATAATAGACAAGCTGTCGTTTGGTCAATAGAAATTCTATCTTGTTTAGTGCAATCCATCGTTTCATCTTAGTCATCTCCCTTTTGTGTTTCTTCAAAGATTGTATCCAGCAAGCTACGGTTATTGACTTCAATTTCTTGTATCCTACAGCCTGCTTGGACTAACAGTTCCCAGAAAGCATCTGCTTCGCGTGTAACTACTTGCAGGGCATCTTGTTTTTGTGACCAATTTTCAACCAAGTTAGACTGTTCGACGACTTCCTTGTAAGCCAGAGGTAGGATGAAGTGCTTTTCAATCTCCTCACTGCGCATGGCTAGTGGTGTCGTATCACGGATCAACTCTCCCTTATTTAAAACCAAAATCCGGTCTGCTGTATGCTCTACTTCCTCAATATAATGGGACGAATAGAGAATGGTGACTCCCTGCGCTTTTAGATCCTGAACAATTTCCCAAAAACGTTGACGGGTTGAGGTATCCATGGCCGCAGTTGGCTCATCTAAAAAGACAAGCTTTGGTCGGCCAATCAAGGTCAAGACAAATGAAAAGAGACGCTTTTGCCCACCTGACAATTTTTCTGCCAATTGTTCTTTTTGCTGCTTGTCAAACTGCAATAGTTGATCGATCTCCTGGTTGTTCAAGGGATTTGGATAAATACTTTGAAAGAAAGCAATCAACTCTTTGACCTTTAATTTCTGAACGATGACATTTTCTTGAGGGAGGTAGCCTCTAATATAGTCTAACTGAGAACTCGTCACTGGCAAGCCTTGGATGGATACTTGACCGCTGGTGACCAGTTTATCTCCAAGCAAACAATCCAATAGCGTTGTCTTACCGGCACCATTTGGACCAATCAAGGCGACGCATTCGCCCTCTGCTACCTCAAAGGAAATATCCTTCAAAATAGCCTTGCCCTTGATGTTTTTATTTAGGCTTTCTACCTTAATCATGTTCATGATATTCTCCTTTCAACCACTCCTTCCCCATCGGAAAGGCGATAAAAATCATAAATCCTAGTCCCCAAGCACCGCGAATGACTTGGTGAAGGAAGGCTTGGTCAAACCACCCTGTAAACATTTCGACCAACCATACCACTAGTGATAGTGCAATAAAGAGATAGAGAATCGCTTTTTTCATTTTTCAAACTCCTTTTTCACATCTGAGACCAATTTCAAACCTTCTCGGATCAACCAAGACATCATACCAAATCCTGCAAATAACTCCCAAGGAAAATGATAGAAGCCTTCATCCAATCCTGAGAACATGAGATAAGTCATGACTCCTGCTGCTACTAAACTCATTGCGACAATTACTTTATGTTTCATTTTTTCTTCCTCCATTTGATACATCTATTATAATTCTTTGAGAGTCATGCCACTAGAAGCTTCTGTCATGAGGAAATATGACAAATGTCACAAAAAAAGAAAGTTGATTTCTCAACTTTCTTTTTTCTATTATTTAATCTTTATTCCACACTGAAAAGATATGGATAAACCGGTTGTTGACCTTGGTGAATTTCTACTTCGACATCTTCGAATTCTTCTGCGATTTCTTGAGCAATTTCATTTGCCAATTCTTCGCTTCCGTCTTCTCCAACATAGAAGGTTACGATTTCACTGTCTTCGTCCAACATGTGTTTCAAGGTTTCAGTCAAGGTTTGGTGCATATCAGGATTTGATACGAGAATCTTACCATCCACCATACCAAGATTGTCATTTTCATGGATTTCCAAACCATCGATAGTTGTATCACGAACGGCTGTTGTTACACTACCACTGATGACATCGCCAAGGGCTGCAGTCATGCGTTCTTTATTTTCTTCGATTGATTTGCTTGGGTCAAAGGCAAGAAGACTAGTCAATCCTTGAGGAATTGTACGAGCTTCTACCACAACAGCTGGTTGTTCCAATACTTCAGCTGCAGATTGAGCTGCCATGAAGATATTTTTGTTGTTTGGCAAGAAGATGATGTTGCGAGCATTAACTTGCTTAACAGCCTTGACGAAGTCTTCTGTCGAAGGGTTCATAGTTTGTCCACCTTCGATGACATAATCCACACCTTGGGCACGGAAGATGTCTGCCAAGCCTTGTCCAGCTACTACTGCGATAAGGGCATATTCTTTTTCCTCAGCTGGTTTGCTAACTTGAGCTGCTTCTTTTTCTACTTGCGCTTCGTGCTGGTTACGCATGTTATCGACTTTAACCTTAACCAAGCTACCGTATTTAAGTCCTTCTTGCAAGACAAGTCCTGGATCTTCTGTATGGACATGAACTTTAACGATTTCATCGTCATTGACAACAAGTAGAGAATCTCCAAGATCGTTCAAGTAGTTACGGAATTCTTCGTAGTCAAAGTCTTTAGCATAAGTTGGGCCTTGTTTGAGGGCAACCATGATTTCAGTACAGTAACCAAAAGTAATGTCTTCTGTTGCCACATGTCCAGCTACAGACTTGTGGTGTTCAGCATTGATCATCTCACTCATGTTTGCTGGAGTAGCAACAAAGTCCTCAGAAGCACTGTATTCACCAGTAAGAGCTGAAAGGAAACCTTCATAGATGAAGACCAAACCTTGACCACCTGAGTCCACAACTCCAACTTCCTTCAAGACTGGAAGCATTTCAGGAGTTTTAGCAAGAGCTGCTTTAGCTCCTTCTAAGGCCGCACGCATAACTTCAACTGCGTCATCTGTTTGCTCTGCTTTTTTCTTAGCTCCGATGGCAGCTCCACGTGATACAGTCAGGATAGTTCCTTCAACTGGCTTCATAACAGCCTTGTAAGCTACTTCTACACCAGATTGGAAGGCAAGGGCCAAATCTTGACCTGTAAGTTCATCTTTTTCCTTGATAGCTTGTGAGAATCCACGGAAAAGTTGAGAAGTGATAACTCCTGAGTTTCCACGCGCACCCATCAAAAGACCTTTAGCCAAGATGCTTGCTGCTTCTCCAACTGTTGAAGCTGGTTTGTCTGCTACTTCTTTAGCACCATTTTCAATGGTCATTCCCATGTTTGTTCCTGTATCTCCATCTGGAACTGGGAAGACGTTCAACGAATTGACATATTCGGCTTGCTTATTCAAACGAGTTGAAGCAGCCTGTACCATTTCTTGAAATAAGCTTGTAGTAATATTTGACACGATTATTCTCCTACAACTTTGATATTTTGAATGTAGACATTCACAGTTTGAGCAGTGATTCCAAGTTGGTTCTCTAGGCTAAAGCGAACACGTTCTTGGATGTTTTTTGAAACTTCACTGATTTTTGTACCGTAGCTCAATACAGTATATACATCAACTGTAATACTACCGTCTTCAGCTGCTTTAACGACTACACCTTTTGAATAATTTTCCTTACCAAGAAGGGCTTGGAAATTATCTTTGAGGGCATTTTTACTAGCCATACCGACTACACCAAAAATTTCAGTTGCTGCACCACCTACGACAGTAGCGATTACATCATCTGTCAGTTCGACTTGACCATCTTTTGTATTAATTTTTACAGTCATTTTTTTTACCTCAAATAGTTGATACTCTATTTTATCATATTTCAGCCCAACTGTAAAAGCAGAATGATGTATCATCGGATATTTGCTTGATTTTTCAAATGATTTCAGCTGTCGAGTAAAACAAAAAAGACCCTGTAGGTCTTTTCATGTTTATTAAACGCGTTCTACTTTTCCTGATTTCAAAGCACGAGCTGAAGCCCAAACTTTTTTAGGTTTACCATCGATAAGAACAGTAACTTTTTGAAGGTTTGGTTTTACGGCACGTTTAGTTTGGTTCATCGCGTGTGAACGGTTGTTTCCTGATACAGTCTTACGACCTGTAAAGTAACATACTTTAGCCATTGTGTTTTCCTCCTATTAGATCTAATATAGCGGATGTGCTAGCACCACATACCGTACTATGTTATCACACTTTCTTATTTTTGGCAAGGGAATTGGAAGACTTTTTTTATTTGACGTAGACGACACCAAGTTTTCCGAAAGCTACGTCTCCACGGATAATCAAGGTTTTGCTGGTTGGGGCTACAGGAGCATCTGCCTTGGCCGCACCACAAAAAGTTTCCACCTTCAGGTCCACTCTCCAGTGTTGGGGCACATAGATAACTGCATTCCCAAATCCGACTTCTATCTTCAAGGTTGCGCTATCTCCTAACATCTCTGCATTATCATAATAGATTTTAGCATTCCCAAATCCGACTTCAAACTCGTCTTCTACTAATTCTTGGTCTTGCTTGTAAAATGTACCTGCTCCAAAAGCGACTTCCTTGTCTGTCAGAATGGTCTTTTCACCATCATGCCACCATTTTTTCCCATTCCAAGTTCTGTTAGTATGAGTCAGCATACTTACTCCAAGCACGATGAGAACACTCGCCCAGAACAGTGATTGATTGGGAATCGGTAAAATGTCATAAAAATGATTCGCAATCATGAGGGCCACTAGGGCTGTAACGGAGGCTGAAGTGAAATGACGACGAAGGATTGCCTCAACTGATTGATAGGCAAAAAATCCAATACCGATCAAGGGCCAAATTTCCCCTCCAAATGAAGGAATTCCAAAATTCCCCTGTAACAATACTAAAGCTGCCAATACTAGCAACACAATACCAAATGCTTTCTTTTTCATGTTCTTACCTCATGTTTCTTAGATTTTCTTTTAGGAGGGATTGGTAGTGCCGTGACACGTGAACCTCCTTGTGGGTTTGATAAAAGGAAATAGTGCCTGTCCCTGAGAAGGACTTGTCCACCGAGTAAACTTGCCGGATATTGGCAATGGTCGACTTGGATACCCGACTGAAATAACGTGGCAGGATAGACTCCAACTCATAAAGCTTGAGCCGAACCTCGTAGGCCTCTTTCTGGGTATGGGCGTAAATCTTGCTACCTTCCGTCTCAAAGAAGAGGATTTCTGCCAAGTCTAAGTAATACTCACCCGTCCCCTTGTAAAAGATCAACCTAGGAGCCTTGGTTTCTTGCAAGAGTCGTTGCAAGTCAGCTATCTCATCTGTCAGGGCTGCAGCCTTGATGACAATCTCTGTCTCAGTTAATTCACTATCAATCTCGATTCGTAACTTCATCCTATCTCCTTTCTGCATCTACTATACCAAAGCCTAAAAGACTTTACAAGAGCAAAAAAGCAAGTGGTCACTTTTGACCTGTAAGTGGTTACGAGGCCAAGCCCACTTGCTTTGCTTTTTAGAAAATAAAGAAAAGAATTCCCAAGAGGAGACCACAGGCGTAGCCAACTAAAACATCCTTTGGATAATGAACGCCTCCTAAGACTCGCACAAGGCCGAGAAGAGCTGATAAGACCAACAAAACCAACCCCACAGGAAGATTTGCATGCAAGCAAGCCATGGAAATGATGGTTGCTGAAAAGACATGGCGACTAGGCATTGAATTCCCATGGCTGTCCTTGTCTAGTAGCGGGACAATTTCCCAAGTTTCATAGGGACGGGGTTGATTGATCCACTTACGAACAAGCGTCAATAGGAGAAAGCCAGAAGCTGGCACTAAGATATAAGCAGCAAGGTCTTGCCCCAAGCCCTTGCTTATAAAGTTTGTTCCCAACAGTGTCAAGTAAGCCAAGGGCATCAGAACTGTCATCATGCGATTAAAGACTCGCATCAATTGCAAAAGTTGTGGGTATCGAAGGAGACTTAATTTCCTCTCATCATACCACTCTTGATAGTTTTTCATCTGTTTTCTCGTTGTTTCTAGATTTTACACAAGAATCCTGACAGAACGAGTCTGCTAGCATCTCCTACTCTAGTATAGTGCAGAAAAAGAAGGCCGTCAAGCCTTCTGAGATTTATTCTTCTGCTTGGTCTTCTGTAAATTGACTATTGTAGAGGTCTGCATAGAAACCACCCTGAGCCATCAGCTCTTCATGATTGCCTTGCTCGATGATGTTTCCTTCTTTCATGACCAGAATCAAGTCAGCATTGCGTATCGTTGACAATGACTGCCACCACTACTGCCCAAATCCAGTATTCTAACTTGCCAAGGATTTTCCCAATGGCCCAAATAGCCATGATAGGATCACGAGTGACCACTTGGAGTCCCATGGTAAAGAGCATTTGAATCTGCGTGATATCATTAGTCGTCCGAGTCAATAGACTGGAGATTGAAAAACGTTTAAAGACCAACATCGGTTTATCCATTCTTTCTCCCTTCTAAGTAAAAATAGTTCTCATAAGAACATTTAAGTTTCAATGGGAACTATCTAAGCAGAAATTGACATTAGTTCTCATTTTATCTATAATAAACACTATCTCACACCGATAAGAATACTTCCTGATTAGAAATGAGGAAATCACAAATGAAACAAAAAGAAGAGAAAATCTTAGGAATCATCGCCATTATCTTTGGCTCCCTGGCACTTCTTGGATCCTGGCTACCAATCATTAGCATACTAGCCTTTTTCTTTGCCATTATCGCTATAGTCCTAGGAGTTTTTGGTATCGGCCGTAATCTCAAAAATCGTAAAATATTGGCTATTATCGGAACGAGCCTAGGTATTCTATCTATTTTCCTTGTCTTAATGACGCAAGTATTACCTTCTGGTGTCTTTACTGACTTGGCTAAAAACTTTCGACACCCATATAGAAGTCTGACCTCTTTAACAGAAAATGAGGAATTTGGAAAATTACCAGATTATAGACCAGATGAAGAGGATATCGAAGATACTGATACCTTCTCTTGGACCCAGGAACAGTTTGATGCTTTGATAGAGGGAGACACTGCAAACAGAGGAAAAGGCGGCTCCAACTACAAAGATATCATCAGCAAGCATGGATTACCAGATTCTGAAATTGAGTCAACCTCAGGTGACTACGACATCAAGAGAATCACTTATCTATCCCTCGGTTCAAACACCAAGACAGTCGTACTCACTTTCGCAAAGCAGGAAAACGGCCAGTTTCTTCTCGTCCGTAAATTTGCCCTAGGCTTAGATAGAAAAGAGCAAACTGATGATGGAGTGAAAGTTTAACATAACAAAAAAGCGAACAGCTATTAAGCCTGTTCGCTTTTCTATTAGAATCCATCTACGTTTGTGTAGATTTTTTGTACGTCTTCGTCGTCTTCAAGTACGCTGTATAGTTTTTCGAATGTTTCTAAATCTTCACCTGATAACTCAACTTCTGATTGAGGAATCATCTCAAGTTCTGTCACTTGGAATTCTTCGATACCAGATTCACGCAAAGCCACAATAGCTTTGTGAAGGTCAGTTGGAGCTGTGTAAACAGTGATTGTTCCTTCTTCTGCTTCTACATCGTCTACATCGACATCTGCTTCAAGCAAGAGCTCAAAGATAGCATCAGCGTCGTCACCAGCAAATACGATGACACCTTTGTTGTCAAAGAGGTAAGATACAGAACCTGAAGCTCCCATGTTACCACCGTTTTTACCAAAAGCAGCACGGACATTGGCAGCTGTACGGTTAACGTTTGAAGTCAAGGTATCCACGATGAGCATTGAACCATTTGGCCCAAAGCCTTCGTAACGTCCTTCTGTAAAGGTTTCGTCTGTATTTCCTTTAGCCTTATCCAAAGCCTTATCAATAACGTGTTTTGGCACTTGCGCTTGTTTAGCACGGTCGATAACGAATTTCAAAGCTGAGTTTGATTCTGGATCTGGATCACCTTTTTTAGCTGCTACATAGATTTCTACACCAAATTTTGCATATACTTTAGAGTTAGCTCCATCTTTAGCCGTTTTCTTGGCTACGATATTGGCCCATTTACGTCCCATTAGGAATCTCCTTTTTTCACATTTTAATCTTTCTTATTATAACACAAGTCTAGTCGATTTTCACTAGAGGAAATGGATTTTTCTTTTATAAATGAAGCTAGGATTGTCCGCCGACAGCCAAGATTTTCTTGCCTTCTTTTATCCAAGGGTGCTGAGAGAGTGAGATATAAAGCTGTGCAGTCATAACAAGCCAAAGTAGCGGTTCACATAGAATCACACCTGTATAACCTGCCCAAGGAATAATCCAAGCGACGAAAACAATTTTCCCGATAAACTCGATAAAACTAGATATGAGGGGTAAGAGTTTTTGACCGAGTCCCTGCAAACTATTTCTATAAATCAATAAAAGACTCAAAAACGGATAGAAAACAGAACTAATACGTAGGTACAAGGTCCCATTTTCAATCAAGTAACCATCTGTTGAACTCGCTAAGAAAGAAACTAGGCTAGGACTTGCAAAAAATAGGAACACACAAGCAAAGGTAGCCCAAGCCATACTCAAATAGCTCCCTAAACGAAGACCTTGGACGATACGATCTGGACGTTTTGCCCCAAAGTTTTGAGAGATAAAAGTCGTCATAGAAGCCGAAATTGCCGTCATTGGCAATAGGGCAAAGGCCATGATTCTACGTGCTGCCGTTTGGGCACTGATAATAACTGCTCCAAAGCCATTAACAGAGGATTGCAAGATGACACTTCCGACAGAGACGATTGAACCCATCAGCCCCATGGCTAGCCCCTGCTCCAAGAGATCGACATAGAGATCCTTATTCCATTTGAAGTGCTTCAAGCTTGGAAGAAGCTCTGGAACACTCTTGCGGATATAGAAATAACAGAGAATAGCGGACAAACCTTGCGAGATGATAGTTGCAAGACCTGCAGACTGAACCCCCAATTGCAGTTGTGTAATAAAATATAAATCTAGAATGACATTAACAATAGCTGAAAAGATAAGAAAGGCAAGCGCCGCAAGGCTGTCACCAATTGATCGTAGCAATCCTGCAAAGAGATTGTAAGCAAAGCTAACTCCCACGCAGCTGACAATCATAGAGATGTATTCATAAGATTGGGGGAGGATTTCTGCAGGTGTTTCGAGATATTGTAAGAGCGGATAAAGACCGAAGAAACCCATCAGCATCACAAGACCACTCAGGATTGCACCTAAAATCCAAGTCGCCGCTACAGCCTCTTTAATCTTTGTGAAATTACGAGCACCATAAAGCCGAGCAATAACGACTCCCATCCCATTTCCGACTCCGAGAGCAAAGCCAATAATCAAATCAAAAATAGCTGTCGTAGCTCCGACTGCCGCCAAGGAATTTTGTCCCAAAAAACGCCCAACAATCAAAATATCAGCTGTATTGTAGAGTTGCTGAAAGATGTTGGACAATAGAATCGGTAATGCAAAACTAATCAGTGAAGGAAGAATGGGACCATGAATCAAGTCCACCGTTGATTTCTTATTCATAAGGCTATTATATCAGCTTTCAAGTTGAGGAACAAGGGAGTTTCCTTAAGAAAGCGTTGCCTATATGTAAACAATCTGGTATAATCGTGACAGAAAAGGAGGGTATGTATGAGCTTAACAAGTCAGTTAATTACAGATGTATTCCCAGACCTTGAGAAAGTGAAACAATTAAACAAGGAGGCCTTCCCTGAAGAAGAACGCGTCTCTTTGGAGGAATTTTTAAGTTACCAGGATAGAGATGACGCCCACTTTTTCGCCTTTTATAACGAAGAAGAATTTGTCGGCTTCGCTTTTGCCATTTCTAATCAAAAAGCTTTCTACATCAGCTTCTTTGCCATTATGCCCCATCTCCGCAGTCATGGGTACGGGAGAGAAATCATTGAAAAACTCATTGATTTTTACCAGCGTACGATGATTCTTGAAGTGGAGCGCTTAGACGAAGACTGTGACAATCTCGCACAAAGAAAATCCCGCATGGACTTTTACTTACAAAATGGCTTTAAAACTGCCAACGCCTTCTTGGAATACGAGGGAATGAGTTTCGAAATTCTCTATCGTGGCGACCACTTTGATGAAGAGGCCTATCGGAACATATTTCAAAAATTGCAAGAAGAGAACTACTTCGACTTTCGTATCAAACATCGATGTTTTAGCGAACATTAGTCAACACGAAACAAAAAAGTAGCAGAGAACTGCTACTTTTTCTTTTTATTCTTCAATTTCGATTTCAAGAGCATCGCCTAAATCAAGAGTCACTTCTTGGTTAGAACTTGTTTCTGCTGCTGAACTTGCTTTAGAGCCTTCTTCCTCTTCAATCAAACCATATTGAACACGAACTTGGTGGTCAATTTCATCAAAGATTTCTGGATGATCTGCCAAGTATTTCTTCGCATTTTCAGACCCTTGTCCGATTTTTTCACCCTTGTATGAGTACCAAGCACCTGCTTTTTGGATGATATCCAAATCACTAGCAATCTTCAAAAGTTCACCAGTTCTAGAAATCCCTTCACCATACATGATTTCAACAAGAGCTTCTTTGAACGGTGGAGCCACCTTGTTTTTCACAACTTTAATCTTAGTTTCTTTACCAACGTTCGTATCTTTTTGATCACCAGTTCCCTTGATTTGTGTACTTCCACGCACATCCAAACGGACTGAAGCATAGAATTTAAGGGCGCGTCCACCAGGAGTTGTTTCTGGATTTCCAAACATAACCCCTACTTTTTCACGCAACTGGTTGATGAAGATAGCAATTGTCTTTGTCTTGTTGATAGAAGCACCGAGTTTACGCATAGCTTGGCTCATCATACGAGCTTGAAGACCAACGTGGCTATCTCCGATATCTCCATCGATTTCCGCACGAGGTACAAGAGCTGCAACTGAGTCAATAACCACAAGGTCAACCGCACCTGAATCGATCAATTTCCCAGCAATTTCAAGACCTTGCTCACCTGAGTCTGGTTGTGACAAGAGCAATTCGTCAATGTTAACCCCAAGAGCTGCTGCATAGGCTGGGTCAAGAGCGTGTTCCGCATCGATAAAGGCTGCAATTCCGCCTTCTTTTTGTGCTTGCGCTACAGCGTGAAGGGCAACTGTTGTCTTACCTGATGATTCTGGACCATAGATTTCAATGATACGTCCCTTAGGATAACCACCTGAACCGAGTGCAATATCAAGTGCCAAAGAGCCTGAACTCATCACTTGCACTTTTTGCTCTGCACGCTCACCCAAGCGCATGATTGAGCCCTTACCAAAATCTTTTTCAATCAATTTGAGAGCATCATTCAAAGCTTTTTCACGATCAGCTCCAAATTTTTTCCCAATTTCATCTAATTTTTTTGTTGGTTTTTTCGCCATTTTGTTCTCCTATATTTTAATGATTCTAAGAACCTTATTCTATTATATCAAAAGTCAGTCACTTAATAAAGCCTTGCGAACTAAGTTAAAAGCATGCATGACTGCAATTTTACGAACATCTGCTCGGCTTCTTCCAGCTATATTGACCTGAACAACTTCTGTGCCTGATGCTTGAGACAAACCGATAAAAACTGTACCTGCAGGATGCTCTTCTAGACTATCCGGACCAGCCACACCTGTCAAGCTAACTCCAAAGTCTGATTGAGTTTTAAGCCGTGCCTGATCTGCCATTTTTTCCGCCGTAAAGGCTGAAACAACTCCATGTTTTTCCAACTCTACTTGTGGAATATCTAACATCTTAGCCTTTTCTTCCAGACTATAAGTGACAAAACCACCTTTAAAGATAGCTGACACTCCCGAAAAGTCTGCCAAAGTTGCTTGAAAAAGCCCTGCTGTCAAACTTTCCGCAGCCGTTATGGTTTTATGCTGCTTTTTCAATTCCTCAACAACTACACTAGCTAGACTCGCTTCCTCACCATAACCATAGCAGATATCCTTTAAAGCAACACCTTCAAAAGTCTGGCATGCAAGAATTTGAACCTCAAGACGATCCAAAGATTTTCTTGCTTCTTCTTGACTAGTAGCCTTGGTAGATAAACGCAGAGTCACTTCTCCTATTTTTGCATAAGGTGCCAAGGTTGGATCTGTCTGCTCTTCAATCAAATCCGACAGAATCGTTACTAACTGACTCTCGCCAATGCCAAAGAAACGAAGCACACGTGAGTACAACTTAGCTCCAGTTGTCAATCTCGGAAGCAATTCATTCAAAACCATGGGTTTTAGTTCGCTTGGTGGCCCTGGTAGGACGACATAGGTCACGCCAGTCACCTCAATCATGCCTCCGACTGCTAATCCTGTTTCATTAGGTAGCGGGATTGAACCCTCAACGATTTGAGCTTGGCGTTCATTATTTGGAGTTCGGGCATAGTCCGGTCGATGAGCAAAAAAGTCATCTAGTTTAGCCTGCGCTTGAGCATCAAAAGTTAAATCACGCCCTAGAAATTGTGCCAAGGTCTGTTTGGTTAAGTCATCCTCCGTTGGCCCCAATCCTCCCGTTAAAATAATCAGATTACTCCGTTCCTGACCAATCTTCAACAGGGATAAAAGCCGAGACTCATTATCTCCTACAGCCGTTTGGAAGTAGACATCAACACCGATTTCAGCCAACTTTTCAGATAAAAACTGAGCATTGGTATTGACAATTTGACCTGTTAGAATCTCTGTTCCAACAGCTATGATTTCCGCTTTCATTTTTTCCTCCTACCTATCTATTCGGATTTCTTTGAAAAAATCGCAGGAAAATTCCTACGATTTTAGTATTCATTTCTTATTGTTCTTGTTGGCCTTGTTGTTCTTGATCTGCAACAGAACCAGTTGTTTGTGGTAAACGCCCATAAATATTTTCATACAAGACTACATTTGTCTCCAATTCGGTCACTTCTGGTTTATCCAATGAACGGCGTAAAAGATTTTGCATCTCTAACATATGCTCAGATGTCACGATTTGGTAAGATACTCCGTCAATCATTGCATCCTCTCCACGCAATTGCTGAGACTCAATATTCTTAAAGGAATCTTGGTAGCCCATCAACTGAGGAATCGTTGTTGTCGTAATCTCGATATTTGTCTGCATGTTATCGCTAAGAGCCTTCAAAATTTCTTGATAGTGGCTGACACTATTCAAACTAAGAATTTTTTCAACAATCTTTTGGATGACTTCGCGCTGACGTTTCTGACGACCGTAGTCTCCTTCTGGATCCTGATAGCGCATGCGTGAATATACTAGCGCCTCGTCACCATTTAGGGTTTGTTCCCCAACACCGATAGAAATCGTGTTAAATGGTTCCTGGTCTTGGATAGAGATTGGGAAACCTAGAGTGTTGTTTACTGTGATACCTCCGACAGCGTCAACCATTCTTTGAAGACCGTGCATATTGACCATCACATAGCGGTCAATATGGATATTCATCATTTTTTGAATGGTCGAAATGGCAAGCTCTGCCCCACCATCAGCATAGGCAGCGTTGAGTTTAGCTTCTCTAACACTACCATCTGGTTGTTGGATTTGTGTCAGAATATCACGTTCCAAACTCATCATAACGACTTTCTTGGTTTTAGGATTCACTGTTACCAAGATCATTGAATCACTATTTCCTGCCCATGGGTCTGTACGTTCAACATTCCCCGTATCAACCCCCATCAATAGGATTGTCAATGGTTCAGTTGCCTCGATAACCTTGGTTTCTTCTCCGATTTGTTTATAAGTTTTGGCTAAAGTTTGTGTACTTTGTTGGTAGATAGTATAGGCATAAGCTCCCACACCAAGCACTGTCACAAGAACAAAGCCTAAAAACATTCCGATTATTTTTTTTGCCATACATTTATTTGTCTATCAGTCGACCCATCAGGTAAACATCAAGAAACTCTCCTCCTTCTATACAAGCGCCGCGTTCCTGCTGGCCTTCAATGATGAAGCCCAGCTTTTTATATAGATGAACAGCTGCCAGATTTCGTTTTTGAACTGTCAATTGTAAGCGTCGAATACTTCCGCTCGATTGGGCCCACTCAATAGCTTCTTCCATCAAGATACTACCGAGACCATTTCCCCAATAGGCTTTTTTGATACCCAAAAAGATATCCCCAATATGCCGAACTCGCCGACGTTGATCAGCCGTTATATTGATCACTCCTGCCAATTCTTCATTCAAATAAGCTAGTAAAGTAATCTGATTATCCGACTGGGCCTGCTTGTTAATAAAACGCTGCATCTCTGATTCACTCATTGCAATACCATTTTCATCCAGACTGGTAAAACTAGATTCATGACCAATCTGATCCAAAAGTGCAATAAGTTCTTTAGCATCTTGGGCTTCTGCTTCACGAATTAATAAATCATACTCCATTCGTAAGCCTCTTCAAAAGTTCTGTCGCTCGTTGACCATGAGCATGAAAGACAACTTCACGGCCCTCACCATCTTTAAGAATTTCTAATTCCAGATAGTCGGCTGGAAGAGCCTCACCTAATAGGTGTCCCCACTCAATAACCGTCACACCTGAACCAAAAAGAAATTCATCAAGGTCGATTGAATCTGCATCTCCTTCGATGCGGTAAACATCCAAGTGATATAAGGGTAGGCGTCCTTCATATTCTCGAACAATGGTATAAGTAGGACTTTTGATCATTTGATGAATCCCTAGTCCTTTAGCTAGACCTTTTGTTAATGTGGTTTTTCCAGCACCTAATTCACCAGTTAAAATCAATACATCATTTTTTTCAAGTAGACTACCCAACTCTTGTCCAAGAGCGATTAGTTCATCTTCATTTTTTATGTGCATGTTATTATTATACCAAAAAGTTTTCTTTTGCGACATTTCTAGTAATAAAAAAAGAGGAGTTTCCTCCTTCTTTTTTAAAGTTTTTATCTTTAGTTTAGAGCCATGCTAATGTAGTTCAAGATGAACAGAGCGTCTAAAATCCAAATCATGACATGCACTTCCTTAACTTGACCTTTAACAATCTTGGCTAAAGTGTAAGTTAGGAAACCAACGGCAATCCCTTGTGTAATGGAGTAACTGAATCCCATAAAGATAGATGTGAAGAAAGCAGGAACTGCTTCTGACATATCATCCCAAGGAATGTTTTTCAAGTTAGAGAGCATCATAATTCCGACGATAATCAAAATTGGTGCTGTCGCAGCTGAAGGCACAATGGCAAGAAGTGGGCTAAAGAAGCTTGATAGAGCAAAACAGATAGCAACAACTAAGGCTGTCAATCCAGTACGTCCACCAGCACCGATCCCTGCTGCTGACTCAATATAAGTTGTAACGTTTGAAGTACCTGCAATGGCACCAACTGATGTCGCCACCAAGTCAGAATATAGAGCCTTATCCAATTTAGCTGATTCATTGTTCTCACCACTTGATGCGATGATCCCAACTTTTTCACCTGTACCGATAAGAGTACCAATTGTATCAAAAATATCAGTCAATGAGAAGGCAAGAATGGCCATTAAGGTTTCAGGTAAACGTGAAGTATTTGAAATCAGAGAACCCAAACCTTCTGAACCAAGGGCTGCACCAAATAAAGTTCCTAGGTCGTTAACTGCTGCTGAAAGATTGTTGCTAGCAAAATCGATTCCTGACAAATTAACAAGACCAACCGCAATCGCAAGGACTGTCGTTGTTAAGATAGAAAGGATGATCCCACCTTTAATACCTTTGACAACAAAGAAGATTGTAATGGCAAGACCTGCAATAGCTACCAATACTGCTGGAGTATTGAAATCTACCAATCCTGGAACAGCTGCTGCATTTGCAGTAATCGCTGCTTGAGCCTTATCTGCTCCTTCACCTGCTACAGTATAAGTCCCTGGGTCAATTGAGAATTTCAAGAGACCAGCATTCTTAATACCAACATAGGCAAGGAAAACACCAATACCAGCTGAAATTGCTGAACGAAGAGTTGCAGGAATAGACTCAATGATCATTTTACGAACATTGGTTAATGTGATAATCAGAGAAATGATCCCACAGATGAAAACCATACCAAGAGCTTCTTTCCAAGTATAGCCCATTCCGAATACAACCGTAAATGTAAAGAAAGCATTAAGTCCCATACCTGGAGCTTGTGCGTATGGCAAGTTAGCATAGAAAGCCATCATCAAAGTTCCTACTACAGAACCGATGATTGTTGCCAAGAATACACCCTGAACAGGCATTCCTGTTTGCGAAAGCATTTGAGGGTTTACAAAGAGAATATAACTCATTGCAAAGAAAGTTGTTAAACCAGCAAGCACCTCTGTACGGACATCTGTCCCGTGCTCTTTTAGTTTAAATAATTTGTCCATTTTTAATCTCCTTTGTCATTTTACGAACAATATGACTATTATATCATCAATCATTCACATTTTCAAGCTGTTTTTCCTATTTTTAAAAATTCTTAGAGGATATGATTCTTCTTATTTTTGCTTATAGTCAGCTTTTCTTTCAGCTTTTTGATATAATAGGAAACATCTTATCTGAAACTAAATTCGGGAGGATTTTATGACTAAAAAAATGATTGCCGTGGACTTAGACGGTACCTTACTTAATGGAGAAAGCAAACTCTCAGACTTTACAAAAGAAACCATTAAAAAAATTTCTAAGAAAGGCCACCATGTGGTTATCGCAACCGGTCGCCCATATCGTATGGCCAAAGATTTTTATGACCAACTTGAACTTGAGACTCCTATGATTAATTTCAACGGTTCGCTCACTCACCTACCTGGTAGGGCTTGGAAATATGAAAAATGCCTTACTGTGGACAAAAAATATCTCTTGGATATCGTAAAACGAAAAGAAGATATCGAGGCAGACTTTATCGCAGGTGAATACCGTAAAAAGTTTTACATTACATCCCCAGACAAGGAAATTGCAGATCCTAAATTGTTTGGTGTTGAAAACTTTCGCCCTGAAAATCAATTCAAGTCTGACTTAGTGACTAAGGGGCCTAACTGTATTTTATTACAAACTAGGGCAGACGATAAATATGCACTAGCAGAAGAGATGACTAGCTTTTACAAGCATCAACTTAATATCAATACTTGGGGTGGTCCCTTGAACATCCTCGAATGTACTCCAAAGGGAGTTCACAAGGCATTTGCTCTTGAATACCTTCTCAATGTCATGAATATAGACAGGCAGAACCTGATTGCCTTTGGTGACGAACACAATGACCAAGAAATGCTCTCCTTTGCAGGTAGAGGATATGCCATGAAAAATGCTAACCCCGCTCTACTTTCTTTCGCAGACGAGCAATTACCACTAACCAACGAAGAAGACGGAGTCGCTCACTTTTTACAAGAGCAGTTCCTTTAATAAAAACTATCCCTCCATACTTTTTTGGTAGAAAATAGCTACCTTAATTGTATGGATTTTTTATGCCAAAAATCGATTAAAGAAAAAGGACCCGAATCCGTGTTAACGAGATTCAAATCCTTACAAAAGATATCTATTTTTTTAGAACGATACGATCAGAAATTTCGCGACCCATATCATCAATAATAATTTGATTGCCATCAGCTACATAAACCTTGATATCATCTCCAATAAAGACTCTCTGACTTTCTGGTTCGAAGGTGACCTTTTTAATTTCTTGATCACCATCAGCTTCAACTTCTGTCCATGTTCCAGTATTACCAGTAACTACGAGAGTAATGCTATCTCCCTCATCTTGCCCTTTATAGGTCCCATCAATGTTCGTTACTGAGCTAGCCGTAGAACTAGAAACAGTCGTTTCTGCTGACTGAGCAGTCGTTACTTCCGTACTAGTACTTGCTTGAGTTGAAGGAGCTGCCTGCTCTTTTGGCGAACATGCAACTAAGAGACTAAGACTTGCCAAAGAAGCAAGAGAAAGTGTGAATTTTTTTAGTGACATAATGGCTCCTTTCTTTTAGTGGCTTAAAATCAGAATAACCCTGCTGAGCCACCACACCTTTACTATAACAAATAAAGATAGGAGGGTCAATCAAATGAATCTAGGGCCATGAGACAAGCTCGAACCTCTGATATAAAATAGAGAGATCCTGTCACAAATAGCAAGTCTTGCTCCCCTGCAAAACTCTCAAAATTATCTATAAAATCTCGATAAGAAGCAATGCTTGTATAATCTCCAAAGTCTTGCTCTTCCAAGGAACCCTGATAGTCAAAACTCGTAACATAGAGAGCTGTGTCAGGTAAATGCTCTGTTAAATAAGTAAGCATCCCACTATAATCTTTCCGCTTTAGGGCACCAAATAGAATTTGTGGCTGGTACCCTTGCTGGATTTTCTCTTGGATAAATTCAACCAAACGCTCCAAGGCTGGTAGGTTGTGAGCTCCATCCAGATAAATGTGCTCAGTGATAGCTTCTAGCCTTCCTGCCCATCTGGTAGCTCCCAAGGCAGCTCGTACTGCTTCTTGATCAACCTTCTCACCTCTCTGATTCATAAACAATAGAAAGGCTTGTATGGCAAGAGCTGCATTTTCCTCCTGATATGCTCCCTCCAATCCCAATATTAGGTGGTTAAAGCCAGCTAGAGAAGAAGAGAAGTTCCCATTTCGGAAAGAAAAATCTTGGTCGGCTTGGTAGAGACTTACACCCAAACCAGTAGCTGTTCTTTGACAAACGAGTTGGGCTTCCGATGCTAGATTTGCAATCACAGCTGACTTGCCGGGCTTAAAAATTCCTGCTTTCTGCTCAGCAATAGCTGATAAACTATCGCCCAAAGTCTCCTGGTGATCGAGGCCGATTGATGTGATGATTGCAATTTCTCCTGTCACCACATTAGTGGTATCAAGAAGTCCACCAATTCCAACTTCCAGTAGAACCAAATCTACTTTTTGCTCTTTAAAATAAAGCAGAGCAATCAAGGTCAGCAACTCAAAAAAAGATAGCTGATCGTGGGTTTCTAAAAGTCTTTGCTCCATTACTTTGACTTGATCTGCTAAACGAATAAAATCTTCGTCCGATATAGGCTCACCATTAATACAGATACGGTCATGGATGCTGACAATGTGGGGCGAAGTAAAGGTACCAACCGTTTTCCCATGGGCAACAAAAAGCTCTCTCATAAAAGCAATAGTTGACCCCTTGCCATTTGTTCCTGTCACATGGATAATTGGATAGGTTTTCTCAGGATTCCCCAGCAAATCTACCGCTCTTTGCATCCGTCCCAATCCTGATCTAAAATTCAAGCCAATCCGACTATGAAGCCATTTTTCTAATTCAATCATGCTTATCTCCTTAACAAAAAAGCGAAGATTCTCTTCGCTTTTTACTCATTTTGCTAGATACTAGCTAAATTTTATTTTTAGCGTCAGGCTAAAAACGTTCACTGGACGTTCCAACTCTCTCCAGTTTCTGGGAGTTGGGGTGATACAGTCTCCCAGACTACCTGCGTTTCTATTTTCTAGCGCAGGGCTAAAAACGTCCACTGGACGTTTTTACTCCTCCATAAAGCTGTTGAAGACTTCTTCAATCATGTTCCATTCATCTTCTGAATCTTCAGGGATTGGTTGCAATTCACCTTCAGTTCCATCTTCATTTTCGATGAATGAGTATGCTTGGATTTCAACTTCACCGTTTTCATCTTCTTCTGCATTAACTGGTACAAGAAGAACATAGTTTTTACCAAATTCTTCTTTTCCGTCAATAGTCAAAAGGATTTCAAATAAAGTTTCGTTTCCTTGCTCATCTACAAGTGTAATAAGTTCACGTTCTTCGTGATCGTGGTTGTGATCGTGTGACATAGTTTCTCCTCTGTCTTAAAATTTTCTATCTAAATAATTTTGCAAAATCAACTGAGCCGCTAATTTATCAATAACTTTTTTACGCTTGTTACGACTAATGTCTGCTTGCTCAATCAACATGCGTTCCGCAGCAACCGTGGTTAGGCGCTCATCCTGGTACTCCACTGGCAAACCAAAGAGTTCTTCCAGTTTTGCTCCATACGCTTGACTCGCTTCCACCCGAGGTCCACTGGTATTGTTCATATTTTTAGGTAAACCAACAACAAAGCGCTCTACCTTATAGGTGTCAACCAATTCCTTGAGTCGTTCAAAGCCGAACTCTCCTTGATCTTCATTGATTTGGATGATTTCGAGCCCTTGTGCTGTAAACCCTAACGGATCGCTAATCGCTACTCCTACTGTTTTGGAACCAACGTCCAACCCCATAATTCTCATTGGTTATAGATCGACTCCTTGTCCCTTAAGGTAGTAGCGGACCAATTCTTCAACAATCTCATCGCGTTCGTATTTACGGATTTGATTTCTTGCGTTATTGTAACGAGGAACGTAGGCTGGGTCTCCACTGAGAACATAGCCCACAATTTGGTTAATAGGGTTATACCCCTTCTCATTCAATGAAGCATAGACTTCTGTCAATGTTTCACTAATTTCTTTTTTATTGGAATCATCCAATTTAAAACGTACGGTTTCTTCAGTAAATCCCATTCTAACACCCTCTTTCCTTAGAATAGTACTATTATAGCACATTCACAGCCATTCTACAAATGACACAGCCTGATTTTGCTGATTTTCTGTGACTTCCTTACTGGACAGTCGCGCCACTTGCAACTCGATTTTCAATATATTCTTCTGGTTCGTTTTTTAGTAGATTTTCTAATCCCACATTTTTTAAATATTCGCTTTCGCTTGCCTTTTTAACGTCTAGAACTTGAAAATCATAACTTGTTTTTGTTTCAATCTCGGTTTCACTTAAAAGATTGGTTTCAATGTTAAATCCAGGAATTTTACGTGCTTCTTGGACCGATTCATCCTTGTCTTCTCCTTCTTTCAAGGCCTTTTTTGCTTCCTCTAATCCATGCTCTGCAATAAAGTTCTTGAGGTCTTCTGAAACTTGTCGTTTTTGCTGAATCGTTAAGGTCAAGAACTGTTTGCCCTTATAGGTAATGGTCTGGGTTTGTTGAACCCCATTTTCGTCAGCAGGTAGAACAAGCGTCTTTGTTACTACTGTATTGTTATTGGCATTTTCTAGGACTGGTAGAGTTGATTGGAGAGCTTCTGTTGTTGTATCTTTAGCAGGTTCCGCAGACTCTTTTTTCTGTCCACAGCCAGCTAGCAAAAATAGGAGCGCAACTGTACCGATAACTATCTTCTTCATATTTATTTTTCCTTATTTATCTATCAAATAAGGCTAGGAGTCACTCCCAGCCTTTATGTTTTATAGTGCTGCACGTAAACGTGCTTCTGCATTTTCTACATTGCGGACAGAGCGTGGCAAGAAGGCACGAATGTCATCTTCTTTATAGCCAACTTGTAAACGTTTCTCGTCAACAAGAATTGGACTTTTTAGGATGCGTGGTGTTTCCATGATTAAATTAAGCACTTCATTGACACTCAAATCTTCGATATCAACTCCGAGAGCTTTAGCGTAGCGATTCTTTGATGATACAATGCTCGCAATTCCATTGTCTGTTTTTGTTAGAATATCTAATAATTCTTCTCTAGAAATCCCCTCTTTACCGAGGTTTTGTTCTTTATAACTTAACTGGTGGGCATTGAGCCAGGTCTTAGCTTTTTTACAGCTAGTACAACTTGAGACTGTATAAATTTTGATCATGTACCTACCCCTTTCGCTACATGTTACTATCAGTTTATTCTATTATACCATAAAAAACATCCGACTTGCGACCTATTTTTAAAAAAATTTAACTTTTTCCCCAGTTTTCTATCTTTTTTCTTGACAAAAACCGAACTATAACCATTCTTTGTACTTCCTAATGTAAAATTTCTTAATAACTGTGACGCTAAACATGTACAAGAAAATAATACAGGTTAGGAACAAGAAATAAGGAAGTCCTAATGGAGCTAAACGAAGAATATTTACTAGCGGTCCATAAGGCAGACTAGTTACGAAAATTGCGGCAACCAAGGTTGTCAAGATTACAAGCCAAGCTGGTCTGCTTTGTACAAAAGGAACTTTTGCCGTACGAAGCATATGGATAACCATGGTTTGAGACCACATAGATTCAATGAACCATCCTGTTTGGAACAAGATAATAAACTGAAGGGCAGATTCAGAACCATGAACATAATGATAGCCTGTCATCAAAGGAACAATAATAAAGTAGAGGAAAATAAAGGTCAAAATATCAAAGACAGATGAGATTGGGCCCATCCAAACCATAAATCGCGTAATGGATTTTGCTTCCCATGTATGGGGTTGTTTTAGGAAGTCTCGATCCACATTATCAAACGGCAATGCCACACAAGATAAATCGTAGACTAGGTTTAGGACAATGAGATGAACAGGAGCCATTGGTAAAAATGGCAAGAAAATACTTGCAACCAACAGAGAGAAGATATTCCCAAAGTTTGAACTAACTGTCATCTTAATATATTTGGTCATGTTGGCGTAGACCTTCCGGCCTTCAACGATACCTGTTTCAAGAACCATGAGATCCTTGTCTAGCAAAATAACATCAGCTGTTTCCTTTGCGATATCTACTGCTGTATCAACGGAAATTCCAACATCTGCCACCTTCATAGACGGGGCATCATTAATACCGTCACCCATATAACCAACGGCATGACCATTTTTCTTCAATTGTAGAATAATTCGAGCTTTTTGGTCAGGAGACAATTTGGCAAAGACTGTTACACTTTCAACCGCTTCTGCCAATTCTTGGTCTGTCATTTGGTCGATATCAGCTCCCAAAAGCATCTGCTCAACATCCAAACCAACCTTTTCACAGATGGCTTGGGTTACTTTTTCATTATCCCCAGTTAAAATCTTTGTTCTGACACCATGCTCAAGCAAAGCTTGGATAGCGGGTGCTGCAGATGGTTTTGGTGGATCCAAGAAGGCAAGGTAACCTGTAAGAATCATGTCACTTTCATCAGTCACAGCATAGGCATAATCTTCACGTAGACCTGACTTGTAACCAACACCTAATACACGTAAACCTTGACGGTTTAATTGACTAACTTCTGCCAGTACTTCTTGGCGAATACCTTCCGTAATAGGGATTATTTCTCCACGATATTCCACATGTGTCGAAATGGTCAACATTTCTTCCAAGGCACCTTTGGTCACCATACTAACAACATTGCTATCATCTTTGACGATAACACTCATGCGTCTACGTTCAAAATCAAATGGTAGTTCGTCGATTTTTTGGAAGCTGGTGTCTAGATTTTGTAGGATAACATGTTCCTTGGCTTCTTTTTCAGTTCTACTGATGATGGCACGGTCCATCAAGTTTTTCAAACCTGTTTGAAAATGTGAATTTAGATAAGCCCTTCTTAAGACCGCCATATCCAAATCACCATGGATATCCAAGGGATATTCTAAGACAATCTCATCTTGCGTTAGAGTTCCAGTTTTATCCGTACAAAGGATATCGATTGCTCCTAAGTCTTGGATAGCATTGAGTTTTTTGATGACCACTTTTTCCTTGGCCATGATAATGGAACCTTTTGCTAAGCTGGCTGTAATAATCATCGGAAGCATTTCTGGTGTCAGTCCGACACCCACGCTCAAGGCAAATACTCCAGCCTCTAGCCAGTCCCCATCGGTTAAACCATTTGTAAAAAACACGATTGGAACCATGACAAGCATCAAGCGGATCAAGAGCCAAGAAATGCTGTTCATTTCACGCTCAAAAGAAGTCGGTTCATCATAAGTGTTGAGAGTTTGCTCAATTGCTCCCATCATGGTGTCATCACCAACCGCTAGAACCATAGCCGTAGCACTTCCTGAGATAACGTTTGTCCCCATGAATGTCAAAGATTCTGCTTCTAAGAGGCTATCTACATTTTGACCAATGGCTTTATTTAAAGCTAGCTTTTCAACTGCATCACTTTCTCCAGTCAAACCTGACTGTTGAACGAAAAAGTCGCGGGATTCAAATAAGATAACATCTGCTGGAATCATGTCACCCGCACTCAATTTCACGAGGTCTCCCACAACCAATTCGTCGATTGGCAACTCTTGTTCCAGACTATCACGAATAACAGTTGCAGTGTTGACAATCATTTTTGAAAGATTGGTTGTCGCCTTGTCGCTCCGCAACTCTTGGACAAAACGGATGCCTCCTGAAATCAAAACCAAGACAACGATAATAATAGAGGTCGTAGGGTCCTCTTGGCCAGGTTTGGCAAGCCAGACGTTTGTAACGAGAGAAATAAAGGCAATCACAAGCAAAATAATTGTGAAAGGATTGATGATAGATTCGTAAATCTTTTTAAAGATGGAATCCTCTTGACCCTTGGTAATGGTATTTTCACCATATAGGTCACGGTTTTCTTCGACTTGTTCTTGGTCTAAGCCTTTTAGACTTGTATGGTAAAAAGCTAGACTATCTTTTAATGGAGTTTGAATAGCTGCTGCTAATCTTTCTTTTGTAGTTTTCATTGGTTTCTCCTATCTGTATGAATAGTGATTTCATACTCAATGAAAATCAAAGAGCAAACTAGGAAACTAGCCACAGGCTGTACTTAAGTACGGCAAGGCGACGTTGACGTGGTTTGAATTTGATTTTCGAAGAGTATCATACACAGAGACCAATCACTTTATAGGGACAGAACGACACAAATCAGCGATTGGCTGTGTATGTGCGGTTCTGGATGATCGTCAATTTGCATCGTTTGTCTCCTTTCTTTGTTTTAAAACAGCAGAAAATCCTGCCATAAAATGGCAGGACTAAAAAACTTATGATCTGTTTTCGTTCAAGCTTTAACTCCATAGGGCGATGTAATGAGCTTAGTCTTGACCTTCGCGACCAGGACTGTTGACCAACGAGTAGTGTCTCCACTGCTTTGCGGTAGTCATCCGTATCCCTATGGTAGCCTCACCTACCGTTTTCGCCTTTCAGTATAAACCTTTAACTAATAAAAGTCAACGATTTATCTCATTTTCTTAGATCACAATCAATTCTTTCGGAGCAAGGGTTAATAATTCGCAACCTGTATCTGTGATCAAGATATCATCTTCAATACGAACTCCGTATTTACCTTCAATATAAATACCAGGCTCATCAGTCAAGACCATACCCGATTTAATAACTTCTGTAGAAGTTTGGCTAAAGTATGGCTCTTCGTGGATATCAAGTCCGATACCGTGTCCGATACCGTGTGTAAAGTATTGTCCATAGCCTGCTTCCACAATGATATCACGAGGGATTTTGTCAAAGTCACGGAAACCTAAGCCAGCCTTAGCTTGGTCAATCAACGCTTGGTTGGCCTTCAAAACGGTGTTGTAGATTTCTGCTTGTTCATCACTGACATGATCTAGGTAGATGGTACGAGTCATATCACTCACATAATGCTCGTAAAGGCATCCAAAGTCCATAGTGATAGCTTCGCCTAGTTCTACTGGCTTGTGCATTGGGTGAGCATGGGGTTTAGAAGAGTTGATGCCACTCGCTAAGATTGTGTCAAAAGACAAACCTGCCGCTCCCAGCTCACGCATGCGGAAATCAAGGAAGTTGGCAATTTCAATTTCAGTCTTACCTGGCTTGATAAATTCAAGCGCATCGTGGAAAGCTTGGTCTGATATTGAACAAGCCTTACGAATCGTCGCAATCTCTGTTTCATCCTTAATCATGCGAAGCTCTTCAACAAACTGAGTTTGTGGAACTAGTTCCAAACCTTCAAAAGCGGCTTGCATGCGGTGGTAATAAGAAACCGAAATTTCATCTTCAAAACCGATACGAGAAAGGCCCATGTCCTTTGCAATCTTTGCGATAGTAGCCAGCTCGTCACGCTCTGCAAAAATCTCAAAACCGGTAACTTCCTGCTTAGCAGCGATAATATAGCGGGCATCTGTCACTAAGACCTGACGGTCACGACTGATAAAGACTGTCCCATTTGAACCCCAAAAACCTGTCAAATAGTAGACATTTTTAAGGTTGTTGATAATGATTCCATCTAGTTCTTTTTCTTGCATTTTATCGAGAAATGCTTGCACACGTTTATTCATGATGTAACTTTCCTTTCAAATACTGTCCTGTATAGCTTGCTTCATTGGCAGCTACTTCCTCTGGAGTTCCTGTTGCAATGATGGTACCACCACCGACACCGCCTTCTGGACCTAAATCGATGATATGGTCTGCTGTTTTGATGACATCTAGATTGTGCTCAATCACGAGAACTGTATTACCATCATCTACAAAGCGAGACAAGACCTTCAGTAGACGCGCAATATCCTCGGTATGAAGACCAGTTGTCGGTTCATCTAGAATGTAGAAGGATTTACCGGTCGAGCGTTTATGGAGCTCGCTAGCCAGCTTCATACGCTGCGCTTCTCCACCAGAAAGTGTCGTGGCTGGTTGTCCCAAGGTCACATAACCTAGACCTACATCCTTGATGGTCTGGAGTTTGCGTTGAATTTTCGGAATGTGTTTGAAAAATTCTACCGCATCGTTGACGGTCATATCTAAAACTTGCGAGATATTCTTTTCCTTATAATGAACTTCCAGCGTTTCACTGTTATAGCGGGTTCCATGGCAGACTTCACAAGCTACGTATACGTCTGGCAAGAAGTGCATCTCAATCTTGATAATCCCGTCACCTGAGCAAGCTTCACAGCGACCACCCTTGACGTTAAAACTGAAACGACCCTTTTTGTAACCTCGAATCTTGGCTTCATTTGTCTGAGCAAAGAGGTCTCGAATGTCATCAAAAACACCTGTATAGGTCGCAGGATTAGACCTCGGTGTCCGTCCGATTGGACTCTGGTCAATATCTATCAGACGGTCGATATGCTCGATTCCTGTAATCGTCTTAAACTTACCTGGCTTGTCTGAATTGCGATTGAGTTTTTGAGCAATCGCTTTTTTGAGGATGCTGTTAATCAAGGTAGATTTCCCAGAACCTGACACACCTGTCACCGCAATGAATTTCCCTAGCGGGAAGCGAGCAGTGATATTTTGCAAGTTGTTCTCACGCGCACCTGTCACTTCGATAAAACGTCCATTTCCAACGCGACGTTCTGACGGTACTGGAATCGCACGTTTTCCTGATAGATACTGTCCTGTGATTGACTTACTGTTGCGAGCCACCTGCTTAGGCGTTCCTGCTGCTACAATCTCTCCACCAAAGACACCTGCCCCAGGGCCAACGTCGATCAGATAATCCGCCTCTCGCATGGTATCTTCATCATGTTCTACTACGATCAAGGTATTTCCCAAATCACGCATCTTTTTCAGACTGGCAATCAGACGGTCATTGTCCCTCTGGTGAAGACCGATAGACGGCTCATCTAAGATATAGAGGACTCCTGAGAGATTGGAACCAATCTGGGTCGCTAAGCGAATACGTTGGCTCTCCCCACCTGATAGTGTTCCTGCAGAACGAGAAAGGGTTAGATAGTTGAGACCGACATTATTGAGGAAGGTCAAGCGGTCCTTGATTTCCTTAAGAATCGGACGAGCGATGATGGCTTCATTTTTTGATAGGCTCAACTGATCAATAGCTTCCAAATGGTCTGCGATGGAGAGGTCAGAAATTTCTCCTATATGAGGACCTTCCTCTCCTCCCACTCGAACGGATAAGGCCTGATCGTTGAGGCGATAACCGTGACACGTGCCACAAGTTAGCTCATTCATATAAAGACGCATTTGTGTGCGGGTGTAGTCGCTATTGGTTTCATGATAGCGACGCTTGATATTACCAAGCACTCCTTCAAATGGAATATCGATATCACGAACTCCGCCGAATTCATTTTCATAATGGAAATGGAATTCCTTCCCATCTGAACCATAGAAAATGAGATTCTTATCCTCCTCTGACAAGGCCTCAAAAGGCGTATCCATGTCCACTCCGAAGGCTGTCATGGCTTGTTCTAGCATATTTGGATAATAATTAGAAGAGATGGGGTTCCAAGGTGCTAAAGCTCCCTCACGAAGGGTCTTGCTAGCATCTGGCACTACTAAGTCCGTATCAACCTCTAGCTTGATCCCCAAGCCATCACACTCACTACAAGAACCAAAAGGTGCATTAAAAGAGAAGAGACGAGGTTCCAGTTCTGGAACAGTAAAACCACAGACTGGACAAGCATAGTGTTCTGAAAAGAGTAACTCCGAATCATCCATGGTATCAATAACTACATAACCTTCAGCGATACGAAGCGCTGCTTCGATGGAATCAAAGAGACGACTACGGATACCTTCTTTGATAATGATACGGTCTACCACTACATCGATGTTGTGTTGCTTATTCTTTTCAAGTTCTGGAACTTCGGTCACATCGTATACAACCCCATCGACACGGACACGAACATAACCATCCTTTTGAATCTTTTCAATCAGCGTCTTGTGTTGCCCTTTTTTCTTACGAATGACAGGAGCCAAAATCTGCAGACGCTGGCGCTCTGGCAATTCCAAGACCTTGTCGACAATCTGCTCTACAGACGAAGCCTTGATAGCCCCATGTCCGTTGATACAGTAGGGTGTTCCTACACGAGCATAGAGGAGACGGAGATAGTCGTTGATTTCCGTCGTTGTCCCAACAGTTGAGCGTGGATTTTTACTAGTCGTTTTCTGATCAATGGAAATAGCAGGACTAAGACCATCGATAGAGTCCACATCTGGTTTCTCCATATTCCCTAAGAACTGACGAGCGTAGGCTGATAGGCTCTCCACGTAGCGGCGTTGCCCTTCTGCATAAAGGGTATCAAAGGCAAGACTGGACTTGCCCGAACCCGACAGCCCCGTCACCACAACTAGCTTGTCACGTGGAATTTCCACGTCAATATTTTTTAAATTATGGGCGCGTGCCCCATGGATGACAATCTTATCTTGCATGTTACTTCTTTCTAGTCCATTGTTGCTTTCCATTATACCAAAAAAAGTGAAATTCTATTACCAAAAAAGCCGAATTTGTAGTATAATAGTACGGTGCTAAAAATCACTTAAACACAGAATAGATTAGGAAAGGATAGGAGATATGAAACAAGTCTTTCTCTCAACAACAACAGAATTTAAAGAGATCGATACGCTCCAGCCGGGCACTTGGATCAATCTCGTCAATCCTACCCAAAGCGAATCGATGGAAATTGCTTCTGCATTTGATATTGATATCGCGGACCTCCGTGCACCACTCGATGCGGAAGAAATGTCTCGTATCACGATTGAAGATGAATACACACTGATCATCGTGGACGTTCCCATTACTGAAGAGAGAAATAACCGTACCTACTATGTGACCATCCCCTTAGGGATTATCATCACCGAAGAGGCTATCATCACTACTTGCTTGGAACCTCTCCCACTTCTAGATGTCTTTATCAATCGGAGACTTCGAAATTTCTATACCTTTATGCGTTCGCGCTTCATCTTCCAGATTCTCTACCGTAATGCTGAGATTTACCTAACTGCCCTCCGTTCTATCGAACGTAAGAGTGAGCAGATTGAGAGCCAACTTCACAAATCTACTCGAAACGAAGAATTGATTGAACTCATGGAGTTGGAAAAGACCATCGTCTACTTCAAGGCTTCACTTAAGACAAATGAGCGCGTGATTAAAAAATTGACCAGCGCAACTAGCAATATCAAGAAATACCTCGAAGACGAAGACTTATTAGAAGATACCTTGATTGAAACGCAACAGGCCATCGAGATGGCGGACATCTATGGAAACGTCCTTCACTCTATGACAGAGACCTTCGCTTCTATCATTTCAAACAACCAGAACAATATCATGAAAACCTTGGCCCTCGTGACCATCGTTATGTCCATCCCGACCATGATTTTCTCAGCTTACGGAATGAACTTTAAGGATAATGAAATTCCTTTAAACGGAGAACCGCACGCTTTCTGGCTTATCGTCTTTATCGCCTTTGCTATGAGTGTTTCTCTCACTCTTTACCTCATCCATAAAAAATGGTTCTAACAGGAGTTATTATGTCACAGATTGATTTAAAAGAATTAACAAAGAAAAACCAGGAATTTATCCACATTGCAACCCAGCAGTTTCTTAAAGATGGAAAAACTGACGCTGAAATCAAGGCTATCCTTGAAGAGGCCATTCCTCACATCCTTGAAGAACAACCAAAGGGAGTGACAGCTCGTTCTATCTACGGAGCACCAACTCACTGGGCTCACAGCTTCAGCGAAAAAGAGCAATATGAAAAAGAACATCCAAAAGAAAACGACGATCCAAAATTGATGATGTTGGATTCAGCCCTTTTCATTACAGGACTGTTTGCAGTAGTTAGTGCCTTGATGAGCTTCTTCTCAAACCAACCCGTTGCCTACGGTTTGGTAACACTCATCAGTGTAGGAGCCTTTGGGGGAGTTGCCTTCTACCTTCTCTATCACTTCATCTACCGCTACTACGGACCAGATACTGACCGTAGTCAACGCCCTCCATTCTGGAAATCACTTTTGGTTATGTTAGCGACTATGTTTGCTTGGGTTCTCATCCTCTTCTTGAGTAACTTCATTCCACAAGCCATCAATATCAGTCTACCACCACTTGTTTTGTTGGTAATCGGTGGAGGACTTCTTGCTCTACGTTTCTACCTCAAAAAACGTTTCAACATCAAGAGCGCAAGTGCTGGACCTGCTAGATATTAAGATAAACAATAAAAGTAGTGTGTTTTGTAGACAGACTACTTTTTTTGTAGTTCCAAATCATTTTTCGATTCTCAAAAGAAGTAAACACATTTTCTAATAACATTCTAATGTAAAGTCTTCCCTTGGAATCCCGAGGTTTTATCCTTGAATCCAAGTTGTTTTTCTGTTATGCTAATAAAGTAATAAGGAGAAATATATATGACTAAACAGAGAATTAATCAAATTGTTGGTTCAATTGGTGCCTTTATCGGGATTATTGTATTTATAGCCTACATCCCCCAAATTTTTGCCAATTTACAAGGAAATAAAGCTCAACCATTTCAACCTTTATCAGCAGCAGTCTCTTGCTTAATCTGGGTCATTTATGGATGGACAAAAGAGCCTAAGAAAGACTGGATTCTAATCATTCCAAACTCGGCTGGGGTTGTCCTTGGCGGACTGACCTTCCTTACTGCTCTATAAGAACGCAACTACTATAAAAAGCAACCACACGATTGGTTGCTTTTTTCTGTATAAGATTAAGACAGGGCTAAACTGATATAGGAGAGGCTGTTCATTATCATATGGACGACCAAGGGATAGTAGATATTCTCCTTTTCTTTCACATAAATAATTGAAAAGGCAAGGCCACCACCTAGATAACCGACTGCACCGACCCACTCTGATAAACTTACATTATGCATATGAGTCAGAGCAAAGACAAGTCCTACCAGAAAAATGCTTAGCCAAGTTGACAGTTTTTTCTGCAGGTGATGCAATAAGAGTTGACGGAAAAAGAGTTCTTCCACTATAGGTCCTATGATGCAGGCGAAAACGGCTATCAGTAGTGGTTGCTCTTGAAAGGTACTTTGAATATTCGACTGGTTTAGGCCTTGTCCATCTAGTCCCAAAAACCGTCTCAACATCTCTGATACAAAGCCAAAGACAACAGTCATCAGAATGAGAAAGAGCCAGCCTGTTAAGACGCCAAAGAAGAATTTTCTTTTAGTTTTTCTAATCTCATTCCATTGTTGGATTAATCTATCCTTGAACAAGAAAGAGCCGTATAGTGCTAATACTACATAGACTAGATAATTCGCAATGGCAGATGGCATCAAATAAGACAGCAATTTAACACCATCAAAAACAAAGAGAACTGTATAGAGAATCGCAAAAATCAGAATTCCCTTATTTTTGTCAGACATCATTTAAGACCCTTCCATTCACAATCATTCTCATGGTCATCAACCAAACCTGCAGCCTGTAGAAATGACAAAACTGCAACGGGACCTGTAAACTTAAAGCCTCGCTTTTTGAGATCCTTAGATAATGTCTCAGACAAGGTTGTTCTGGCTGGTGCTTGAGCATATTCAGGTACGTCATTCACAATCGTCTTCCCACCGACAAAAGACCAAAGATAAGCATCAAAAGTTCCGAATTCTGCCTGAACTTGTAGAAAGGCCTGAGCGTTGGCACGTGTCGCAAAAATCTTAGCTCGATTTCGGATGATGGCTGGATTATCCAGCAAAGCTTCCAATTCGGTGTCAGTCATCTCTGCGACTGCTTGAATTTGATAGTCATGAAAAGCTTCCCGAAAGGCTTGTCGTTTATTGAGCACCGTTTCCCAAGATAGTCCAGCCTGATAAGTTTCCATACAGAGTAACTCAAAAAGAGCTTGGTCATCGTGAAGAGGTTGTCCCCACTCCTCATCATGGTAGGCTACATATAGAGGGTTGTTCATTTTAACCCAGCCACAGCGTTTTGGCATAGAAATCTCCTATTTCACCAACATCTTAAGGGCCGACTTGATATAGTTCTCAGCTGTATCCGAAGTTCCTTCAAAGAATTTCTTAATTTTCTTGAGCTCTGTTGCCTTGTAACCCAGTGCCAACATGGCTTCCATAGCTTCTTCCAGTTCTTGGTTGTCACTGCTAGATGGAGCTGCAGTTTTAGCAGGGAGGTCATCCCCTGCCACAACCACCTTACCTTCTAGATCCAATACCATCTGTTGGGCTGTTTTCTTACCGATTTTAGGGAACTTGGTCAAGTAGGTGATGTTCTTAGTCTCAATAGCTTGAACGAGCCCTGCATTGTCATCAGCTGCGATGATGGCAAGAGCAGAAACAGGACCAATCCCAGACACCGAAATCAAACTGAGAAAGAGCTTTTTCTCGTCTTCTGAACGGAAACCGTAAAGTAGATGAGCATCTTCACGAACAACTTGATGCACATAGATTTGTGCTTCTTGATTAACTTGTCCTGAGTAGGCATAAGGGTTGGCTACATGCAGAATGTAGCCGATACCGTTAGATTCCAGAACGATGTATTTAGCAGTAATTTTGGTAATGATACCTTTTAGATATTCGTACATAATTTTCCCTTCAATTTATACTCAATGAAAATCAAATCTAAACTAGGAAGCTAACCGTAGGCATAACTTAAGTTAGACAAGGTAAGGCTGACGCAGTTTGAATTTGATTTTCGAAAAGTATTAGTATTTTCCTAGCTCTCGTAGGCTTGTGTGATTTTCCTGAATGCGACGGAACATCTTTTCCATGTCCGACTTGGTAAAGTGAACCAAAACCGGACGTCCGTGTGGACAGTTATAGGGGTTGTCACATTGAGAGAGTTGGTATAGAAGTTGTCTAGCCGAGTGGTCATCGATACGGTGGTTAGCCTTGATGGACCGCTTGCAGGACATCATAATTGCTAGTTCAGCTCGGTATTTCTTGATAGAAACTTCCTTGGTCAAGAGGAGCATGTCGCACATTTCATAGATCCCAGACTCGATTTCCTCCTCTGCCATCCAAATGGGATGTTCGCGTAGGATAAATTGATTCTCCCCGTACTCTGCTAGAAAGACGCCAACTTCCTCTAAGAGAGACATTCTTTCCTTGAGACGAAGGGCATCATCCGCAGGGAATTCAAAGATATAAGGCACTAGGAGTTGCTGCTGGCTCTGGTCAACATTGCCAATGCTCTCACGATACTCCTCATACTTAACCCGTTCCTGAGCCGCGTGCTGATCTATGATGTAGAGTCCATCTCGACCTTGGGCAAAGAGATAGGTCCCGTGCATCTGACCAAAAAATTCCAACTCTGGGAAGCTTGAAGATTCTTCCCGCTCCAACTTGTCATAAGCCTTATCCAGACTAGCCAGGTCTAACTCTGGATGGTCCAGTTGGTCATAGCTAGCAGGCTTTCTCTCTGCAAAATGCAGTTTAGCTGGCTTGGTCATCTGGTCCAAGGCTTCCTTAGCAAACAGATTCAAATCCTGTCTTTCTTCCGTCAGATTCACCTGATGGTCTGCCACCTCAGCTTGTGTCGGTCTGGTCGGTTCATTTTTTTCATAATAGAGCGTATTTTCTCTCAGTGGCAAAGTCGTTTGCTCTACCTTTTCACGATTTCTAACCGTAGATTTGGCCAGATTTTCCAAGGCATCTGGAATCAAGGTCTGTTCCTTGAGACTCTTTGCAATAGCTTCTGAAACCAGCGCCATTAGTTCTCTTTCCTTGGAAATCCGCACCTCTTGCTTGGTTGGATGCACATTGACATCTGCTAGATAAGGATCAATATGGATGTGAATAACAGCCAGCGGAAAACGCCCCACCATGAGCTTGCTGCCGTAACCATCTAAAATGGCACGATTGAGCAAGAAGTTTTTGATATAACGGCCATTGATAAAAAGGCTGATGTAGTTACGATTAGCCCGTGTCAATTCCGGCAATGAGACAAAGCCTGAAATTTCAAAGTCTAGGTCAGCATTCTCAATCTCAACCATTTTTTTAGCACTGGCTAAACCATAAATTCCAGCAATGGCTTGACGCAGTTGACCCGTACCAGCTGTTCGTGTCATTTCCTTGCCATCACTAATCAAGCTAAAAGAAATCTCAGGATGGGCTAGCCCCAGACGATTGACAATATCAATGATATGAGACAACTCTGCCTGCTGGCTCTTCATATACTTGAGACGAGCCGGTGTATTGAAAAAGAGATCCTCCACACAAACCTTAGTCCCCACAGGACTGGTCGCTGGAATGATTTCCTCAACTTCTCCCCCACGAGCCACTAGTTTGGTCCCGTGACTTGCACCGTCCACCGCTGTCAACAAAGTCAAAACACTAACAGATGCGATAGAGGGCAGGGCTTCACCACGAAAGCCGAGGGTCCGAATCCGAAAAAGATCCGCTTGATTCTTAATCTTACTGGTCGCATGACGACGGAGAGCCAACTCGACTTCATCGTGGGCGATTCCATGTCCATTATCTGTGATTTGGATCTTCTTAAGCCCAGCTTCCTCGATTTCAACGATAATCTGGCTAGAGCCAGCATCAATGGCGTTTTCAACTAGCTCCTTGACTACACTAGCAGGACGTTCGATTACTTCTCCTGCTGCGATCTGGTTGGCCAAGACTTCTGGCAATTCAATAATATGAGACATCTTTCAGCCCCTTTCTTAACTATTTTTATCTATTTCTCTGAAAATAATACTCTTCAAAAATCTCTTCAAACCACGTCAGTCTCGTCTTGCCGTATATGTGTTACTGACTTCGTCAGTTCTATCCACAACCTCAAAACAGTGTTTTGAGCAACCTGCGGCTAGCTTCCTCGTTTGCTCTTTGATTTTCATTGAGTATAAGCTAGTGCTATTATACCATATTTCACTCGTTTCCAAAAAAGTCCGAGTAGCAACTTTCTTCCCGATTTTACTAGGTTATTTGCCAAGTTTGTGGTAAAATAGGTAGAAACAATATTTTAAAAAGGAGAAAAGACACATGCACATTTTTGATGAGCTAAAAGAGCGTGGTTTGATTTTTCAAACGACTGATGAAGAAGCTTTGCGTAAAGCCCTAGAAGAAGGTCAAGTTTCTTATTATACTGGCTACGATCCAACTGCTGACAGCCTTCACCTAGGTCACCTTGTTGCAATCTTGACAAGTCGTCGCTTGCAGTTAGCAGGTCACAAACCATATGCGCTCGTTGGCGGTGCTACAGGTCTCATCGGAGATCCGTCCTTCAAAGATGCTGAACGTAGTCTCCAAACAAAAGACACAGTAGATGGCTGGGTCAAGTCTATCCAAGGACAACTTTCTCGCTTTCTTGACTTTGAAAATGGGGAAAATAAAGCTGTCATGGTCAACAACTACGACTGGTTTGGCAGCATCAGCTTCATTGACTTCCTCCGTGATATCGGAAAATACTTCACTGTCAACTACATGATGAGCAAGGAGTCTGTGAAGAAACGGATTGAAACAGGGATTTCTTACACTGAGTTTGCCTACCAAATCATGCAAGGTTATGACTTCTTTGTCCTCAACCAAGAACACAATGTAACCCTTCAAATCGGTGGTTCTGACCAATGGGGAAACATGACAGCTGGCACTGAGTTGCTTCGTCGTAAGGCTGACAAGACTGGTCACGTAATTACTGTCCCACTCATCACAGACGCAACCGGTAAGAAATTTGGTAAATCAGAAGGGAATGCTGTTTGGCTCAATCCTGAAAAGACTTCTCCATACGAAATGTACCAATTCTGGATGAACGTCATGGATGCTGACGCTGTTCGCTTCTTGAAAATCTTTACTTTCTTGTCACTGGACGAGATTGAAGACATCCGTAAACAATTCGAAGCAGCACCACACGAACGCTTGGCTCAAAAAGTCTTGGCTCGTGAAGTTGTGACTCTTGTCCACGGAGAAGAAGCCTACAAAGAAGCCCTTAACATCACTGAGCAACTCTTTGCAGGAAATATCAAAAACCTTTCTGTCAAAGAACTCAAACAAGGACTTCGTGGCGTGCCAAACTACCAAGTACAGGCAGACGAAAATCACAACATCGTTGAACTTCTCGTATCTTCTGGCGTGGTTAACTCAAAACGCCAAGCCCGTGAAGATGTCCAAAACGGTGCTATCTACGTCAACGGCGACCGCATCCAAGACCTTGACTATGTCTTGAGTGACGCAGATAAGTTAGAGAACGAACTCACTGTTATCCGCCGTGGTAAGAAAAAATACTTCGTCCTTACATATTAAAAAGACATATTAAAAAGAAGACTGGATGCATTTGCTATCCAGTCCTTTTTTTGCTAGACTAAAACTATGAATACAAACCTCAAACCCAAACTCCAGCGCTTTGCTACCGCTAGTGCCTTTTCCTGCCCCATCTGCCAAGAAAATCTGACCTTGGTAGAGTCTAGCCTCAAGTGTAGCAACCGCCATTCTTTTGACCTAGCAAAATTCGGCTATGTCAATCTAGCACCACAAATCAAGCAATCGGCTAACTACGACAAGGAAAACTTTCAAAATCGTCAGCAAATCCTAGAAGCTGGATTTTATCAGGCTATTTTAGAAGGCATCTCAGACCTACTAGCGACTAAATCATCTGCAAAAACTGTCTTGGACATCGGTTGTGGCGAAGGCTTCTACTCTCGCAAGCTCCAAGAAAGTCACTCTGTCAAGACCTTCTATGCCTTTGATATCTCGAAAGACTCAGTCCAGATTGCTGCCAAAAGCGAACGCAACTGGACGGTCAATTGGTTCGTTGGTGACTTGGCTCGACTTCCTATAAAAGACGCCAGCATGGATATCCTGCTTGATATCTTTTCCCCTGCTAACTATGGTGAATTTCGACGCGTTTTATCTCAAAACGGTATCTTAATTAAGGTCGTTCCTACCGAAAATCACCTTAAAGAAATCCGCCAAACTGTACAGGAGCAGCTGACAAAGAAGGACTATTCCAACCAAGATATCAAGGAACATTTCCAGGAACATTTCAGCATCCAATCTAGTCAGATAGCTTCCCTGACCAAGTCCATCACCGTAGAGCAACGCCAAGCCCTGCTTAGCATGACACCCCTCCTCTTTCACGTCAATCAAAGCAAGATTGACTGGAGTCAACTGACAGAGATTACCATCGAAGCAGAGATTCTGGTTGGGAAAGCACTGTAAATTAGTTTAAATATCAAAAAACGCATCTATTAAAGATGCGTTTTTGTTTAATCTTAGTTCAAGTGCCAGATCTCTTCGTTGTACTGAGCGATTGTACGGTCAGATGAGAAGAATCCTGCTTTAGCAATGTTGACGATCACTTTATCCAACCATGCATCACGGTTTTCGTAATTAGCAAGCATTTGCTCTTTCACTTTGATGTAGTCTTCCAAGTCAAGAAGAGTCATGAACCAGTCTTTGTTAATCAATTCATTGTAAAGACGTTCCAAGCGTTCTTTCTTACCAACTGCAAGAACAGCATCGCTCACGATAAAGTCAACCAATGGTTTGATTGCTTTACGAGCGTAGAATTCGCTTGATTTGTAAGCTGATTTTGCGTAAAGATCGATAACAGTTTCTGAATCTTCACCAAAGATGTAGATGTTTTCGTCTCCAACCAACTCAGCGATTTCCACATTAGCCCCGTCCATAGTACCAAGAGTCAAAGCTCCGTTCAACATGAATTTCATGTTACCAGTACCTGAAGCTTCTTTAGAAGCAAGTGAGATTTGTTCTGAGATGTCACATGCTGGGATAAGGAAGCTTGCTGCAGTAACGTTGTAGTTTTCAACCATTACGACTTGCAAGTGTGGAGCTACTGCTGGGTCGTTTGCAATCACTTCTGACAAGCAAAGGATCAAGTGGATGATGTCTTGAGCGATTGTGTAGGCAGGAGCTGCTTTACCACCAAAGAATACTGTGATTGGACGAGCAGGGATATTACCAGCCTTGATGTCCAAGTATTTGTGAATCACATACAAAGCGTTCATGTGTTGACGTTTGTACTCGTGAAGACGTTTGATTTGGATATCAAAGATTGAGTTAGTATTGATTTCCACACCTTGGTGTTCTTTCAAGTGACGAGCCAATTTACGTTTGTTGTGAGCTTTGATGCTTTCCAAT
>CAKPXD010000002.1 GCA_934201655.1 uncultured Streptococcus sp.
CCCCTGACCAACCAAACGAGGCAAGAGATACTTGAGTTGTGCAAGATGAACTTGTAGCTTACCTTCATGGCTTCGAGCTCGCATGGCAAAGATATCTAAAATCAACTGCATACGGTCAATGACCTTGACACCTAAGACTTCCTCTAAATTGACATTTTGTCGAGGTGTCAGACGGTTATTGACGATGACAGTCGTGATTTCTTCTGCGTCCACCATTTGAGCAATTTCTTCCAACTTACCAGAACCGACAAAGGTCTTAGAGTCGTATTTTTCTCGTTTTTGTCTGTAGCTATCTACCACAACTGCTCCAGCTGTCTTAGCTAGACTAGCCAACTCTTCCATGGAGAGGTCAAAATTATCCATGCCCTGGAGCTCAACACCAATGAGCAGGACTCGTTCCTCTTTTTTCTCCGTTTCAATCATTTAAAAACTCCTCAATCTGGCTTAAAATACGCTCTTTAACACCCGATTCTCCTATCTGATAAAAAGTCACCTGCATGCGGTTACGGAACCAGGTCAACTGGCGCTTGGCAAATCGACGAGTCGCCTGCTTGAGACTATCGCTAGCCTCCTCCAAACTCTGCTCTCCACGAAAATAAGGAAAGAGTTCCTTGTAACCAATCCCTTTAGCAGCCTGCACATCTGGATAATGGTCAAACAACCACTTAGCTTCGTCTAGAAGTCCAGCTTCAAACATCAGGTCCACTCTGTGATTGATACGCTCATAAAGCTGACTACGCTCATCATCCAAGCAAATAATCAGCGGATCATATAAACTTTCTTGATTTTCCAAGTCTTGACCAAAATGGGCAATTTCCAAGGCACGCATAGCACGACGACGATTAAATTGGGGAATTTCAAGACCTACTTGCTCTACCAGATGAACTAACTCCTCATCCGAAACAGGTTCTAAGTTAGCTCGGTAAGCTAATATCTCCTCATGAGGTGTCTCCCCACCTAGATGATAGCCTTCCAAGAGACTCTGGATATAAAGCCCTGTCCCACCAGCTATTATAGCAAGTTTCCCGCGATTTTGAATATCCTCGATGGCTGTCTTTGCTTCTGAAACAAAATCAAAAGCCGAGTAAGACTCGGTTACATCTCTCACATCAATCAAGTGATGAGGGACAGTTGCCTGCTCCTCCGGACTTGCCTTGGCCGTTCCAATATCCAGGCCTCGGTATACTTGTTGGCTATCCCCACTGACTACTTCACCATTGAATCGCTGAGCAACTTCAATGGCTAGGGCTGTCTTTCCAACAGCTGTTGGGCCAACAATCACAATTATTTTGCTTTTCATCGTTTTTCCTTGAAAAATTCCCATTTTTTCGTTACTATTATTATATCACAAAATAGACAGGCAGAAAAATGCTATATCTTAAGCTATTTCCGTCTGATTTATAAATAAAAGGAGGAAGACTCATGGCTAAAGGATTTGCTAAAGGTCTCGTAACAGGTGTTGCAGGAACTGTTGCTGCTGTTGCAGGTGCAGTATACGCATTCAAAAAGAAAGTGATTGAACCAGAAGAACAAAAAGCAGCTTTCATCGAAGAAAATCGTAAAAAAGCAGCTCGCCGTCGCGTATCACGCTAATAATTAAAAAAAGAAGTTGGAATTTCCAACTTCTTTTTATGTTATTAAATAGCCAAATCAAACTTCAACTGCGGTTTCACTGGATCATAGTCAACCAACTCAAAATCTTCTGCTTTAATATCAAAGAAGTTGGTCTTATCTGGTACATTCAAGACCAAACGTGGTTGGCAATTTGAAGGTTCACGACGGAGCAATTCCTGAGCTTGTTCAAATTGATTATCATAGATATGAAGGTTATTGATAAAGTAGAAGAATTTCCCAACCTTCCAACCAAAGTGTTTGGCAATCATCATTTGAAGAGCTACATACTGCATGGCATTGATGTGATGAGCTACAAGCATATCGTTAGAACGCTGGGTCAAGGTTGCATCCAGATAGATGTCTCCATCTACACGACGGACATCAAACATGGTCTGGAAGGCACATGGGAGAAGGCCGTCTGTTTCCTCAAAAGCTTGGTAATCCCAGAGAGAGATGATATTGCGACGGTTCCAAGGATTAGCTTCCAACTGTTTGAGGATTTTATTGATGATGTCGTGCTTTTTAACAACAGCCCCGTAACGCTCACCGATTGTCCCTGTATCTCCAACTTCCCAGTCATTCCAGTAGTGAACATTGTACTTGTCATTGAGAACTTCTAGGCTATTTGTCTGGTCTTGATAAATCCAAAGAACTTCCTTGATAGCTGATTTGATAGCAATTGGACGCAAGGTCGTGATTGGAAATTCACCCTTAGACAAATCATACTCCGCAAAAGCACCTGTAATGTACTTGGAGTTAGCTACTGTTCCATCCTTATACTTGGGACGAGCTTGTTCTGAAAAGACTCCTTCATTGAGAATTCGCTCAATATTTTCTTTAAAAATCTTATCTGCTTTTGTCATTTACTCTCTCCTCAACGTTTATTCTTAACTAGTATAGCATAAAAAAAGAAAGGAGGAAAATCACTCGCTTCAAGATAGTGATTTTCTCCTTCTTTTGCTTCTTATTGCAATACAAGTGATGCTGCTCCGATAACTCCAGCGTCATTTCCTAGAGTCGCAAGAGCTAGCTTAGTTGTTGTACGAACTTGTGGGAAGGTATTTTCATCATAAACTTTTTGCACGCCTTGAAGAAGGAATTCTCCGGCAGCCGATACACCACCACCGATAACGATCGTTGATGGATTTAGGATAGAACCAATGTTGGCACATGCAATACCCAAGTAACGTGAGAAGTTACGGTAAACGATCAAGGCAAGATCGTCCCCTTCTTTTGCCAAGTCAAAGACAGTTTTAGCAGTTACTTCTTCACCGTCGTCAATCAAGCGTTTTAAAGTCGCATCGCCTTCGTATTCATCAGCGTAACGGCGAGTCAAGTTGACAATACCTGTTGCTGAAGCTACTGTCTCAAGACAGCCTTTTTTACCACAAGTACATGGGATTGGTTGGTCAAAGTCAACTGTGATATGTCCAAGTTCACCTGCAGCACCTGCAACACCGTGAAGCAATTTACCTTCTGCCACGATACCGCCACCAACACCTGTACCAAGAGTCATAAAGACAACGTCTGGTTGGTTTTCACCAGCACCCATCCAACGCTCACCAAGAGCAGCTACGTTAGCGTCATTGTCGATAAAGAATGGAATACCCAAGGCTTTTTCCATTTTCTCTTTGATCGGTTGAAGAGTTTTCCAGTTGAGGTTATAGGCTCCGATAACAGTTCCATTTTCACGGTCAACTACACCAGGTGAACCCATACCAATACCTTGGAAATCAGTCGCAGCCAATCCAAGCAATTCAAAACGATGTTGAATAGACTCAATCATATCATCTACAATGTGGCTTCCTTCGTCCAAAATGTTGGTCTTGATAGACCATTTTTCTTGGATTTCTCCTTCTTGAGTTAAAATTGCAAACTTGACAGAAGTTCCACCAAGGTCAATCCCAATAATCTTTTGACTCATCTTTTTCTCCTTTATATTTATTAATGGAAATGCTTACAGACATAGTATATCAAAAACCATCGATTTGTGCAAAGGTTTGCGGAATGATAGTCAAAAATTAATCATATAAAAATATCAGTTTGAAACAATTAGTAATCTAAATGTTGAATGGCATAGTTTGCTTCTTCTTTGGTAAATTTGTCAATACTAGGAGAAGTTAGCCAGTCATAAATTTTCGTTTTTGAGAGTTTGCTATATTTTCGGTATTGTCTTGCTTTAGCTAAGGCATTCGCCTTATAGTCTGCTTGCAAATGATTGATAGCATATTGTGCAGTGTCACTATTAAAACCTTCATAAATTAACATCTCATAAATTCTTTTTTTTGACAAATGAATCCCATTATATCCTTGTGCTCTCTTTAAAGCTGCTGAGTATGGATTCCCGGCTGCTGGTTTTGGTTGCCACACACCATCGTATCCTACATAGTAACGACCACCATCTACCCATTTATCCCTTACCATTTTGCCATTAGAATCAACATAGTAACGACCGCCATCTACCCATTCATTCTTGGCCATCTTACCATCTGATTTATAATAATAAGCTCCTACCCATTTATTGCGAAGATAGCTGCCTTCTGATGGTAGATTAAGTTTTTGAATAGCATAGTTTGCTTCTTCTTTGGTAAATTTGTCAATACTAGGAGAAGTTAGCCAGTCATAAATTTTCGTTTTTGAGAGTTTGCTATATTTTCGGTATTGTCTTGCTTTAGCTAAGGCATTCGCCTTATAGTCTGCTTGCAAATGATTGATAGCATATTGTGCAGTGTCACTATTAAAACCTTCATAAATTAACATCTCATAAATTCTTTTTTTTGACAAATGAATCCCATTATATCCTTGTGCTCTCTTTAAAGCTGCTGAGTATGGATTCCCGGCTGCTGGTTTTGGTTGCCGCACACCATCGTATCCTACATAGTAACGACCACCATCTACCCATTTGTTACTAGCCATTTTACCATCTGATTCAACATAGTAACGGCCGCCATCTACCCATTCATTCTTGGCCATCTTACCGTCTGATTTAAGATAGTAATTTCCTATCCATTTATTACGGGCAATGCTTCCTTCAGCTGTTAAATAGTAATAGGAACCAGAATTTTTATCATAGATCCAATCGCTTTTTACCCTCTTACCATCTGATTTAAGATAGTAATTCCCTACCCAAGTATTTCGGACAGCGTTTCCCGAAGCATTTAGGTAGAAATAAGAATTAGCTTTTTTATCAAAAATCCATTCGTTCTTAGCTCTCTTACCATCAGATTTGAGATAGTAATTACCGACCCAGGCATTTTGGACATAATTTCCCGATGCATTTAAATAGAAGTAGGAGTTAACCTTTTTATCAAAAATCCACTTATTAGTGACTTTAACACCATTTTCATAATAAGATGAGCCTACCCAGCCAGACTGGACTTTAGACTTTGGCTTATCCTGTTTAGGTGTCGTATTTTTTTGTTTATCAGATTGCTTTGGAGTGCCAGATTTAGGCTTCTCTGATTGTTTTGGAGTGCTAGATTTAGGCTTCTCTGATTGCTTTGGAGCGCTAGATTTAGGCTTCTCTGATTGTTTTGGAGTGCTAGATTTAGGCTTCTCTGATTGCTTTGGAGCGCTAGATTTAGGCTTCTCTGATTGTTTTGGAGCGCTAGATTTAGGCTTCTCTGATTGTTTTGGAGCGCTAGATTTAGGATTCTCTGATTGTTTTGGAGCGCTTGATTTAGGCTTTTCTGACTGTTTTGGAGCGCTAGATTTAGGATTCTCTGATTGCTTAGGTAAATTATTTTCTTTTACGTTACCATTCTTAGGCGTACTCTTTTCTTGAGCAGAAACTTGCTGTATTGAAAAAGGGGACATACCTGCTGTATCTGTAAGCAAAGCAAGTCCAAGTGTTGCTGTCGCTATGCTTGTTACTATATATTTTTTTGATTTCATCTTAAACTATCCCTATTTTTAAATTTAATGACGCCTACATTATATCAAATGCTTAACTTTATTTCAAATTCAATATTTAATGTTCACAAATAATATCTAATAGCCATTATATTTTTAACTCATATAAGCCCCTAACCGCATTGCAGGCATAAATAACTTCTGCTTCTTTTAAATCTGATAAAGTCAAGACCTTCTCTTCTACCTGCCCGATTTCAAGTAAATGCTGGCGATAAATCCCTGGTAAAATGCCAAGTGTACTAGGTGGGGTATAGAGCTTGCTATTCATTTTTAAGACCAGATTCCCAATAGAGGTTTCAAGCAATTTTCCATCAGCAGTGTGATAGATGATTTCCTGCTCTCCCACTGTCAAATGCGGTCGGTGTGTTGTCTTAAAGTAGGTAAAGGCCTGCTCCAAATCAGCTTCTTGTAGACAAAGCTTGGCCTGACAAAAACTAGAGCTAAGTGGTGTCAATACTTGTCGTTCAATTTCAATATCTCCAGATTTGCTGAGACTGATTCGTATCCGATAATCTTGATGGAGGTCACAAGACTGGTACTCCTTCTCTATTTTTTGTCTCAAAACTTCTTGGTCAAATGGAAAGGCAAAATAACGACTAGCCTTTTGTAGTCTTTCTAGATGTTGCTTTTCAAAGAGCAAGGTTTTCTGGCTGATTTTCCCTGTCGTAATTAGCTGAAAACAAGGCTGTTTTCGGTAAAGAACAGCTGCCTTTTGCTGGACTTCACGGTATTCTGACTCCCAAGTACTATCCCAAGTGATGCCACCTCCGACACCATAAATGGCTTGCCCTCCATGCAATTGAATGGTTCGAATAGCCACATTGAAAATCCGTCGTCCATTGGGAAGTAGGAGGCCAACAGTTCCACAGTAAACTCCTCTAGCTTGTGGTTCCAAGTTCTTGATAATTTCCATGGTCGCTATCTTGGGAGCTCCTGTGATGGAGCCACATGGAAAGAGCGAACGGAAGATTTCTACTAGATCAACATCCGGTCGTAACTGACTCTTGATAGTCGAAGTCATCTGCCAAACCGTAGAATACTGCTCCACTTGGCATAAACGCTCCACATGCTCACTACCAACCTCAGAAATACGATTCATGTCATTGCGCAAGAGGTCCACTATCATCATGTTTTCTGAACGATTTTTGGGATCCTGTTCCAACCAAGCCGCCTCTTTCAAGTCGTCATCGTTATTCAAACCACGTTTAGTTGTGCCCTTCATAGGACGAGTCGTCAATTCACGATCATTTTGCTCAAAAAAGAGTTCTGGGCTCATGGAAATCACTGCCATATCATCATGCTCTACGTAAGCATTATATCCCGCTTCCTGCTCCACCACCATACGATTATAGATAGCAAAAGGATTGGCAGACAACTCCTGCTTGAGTTGAACCGTATAATTGACCTGATAAGTATCGCCCTGTCGCAAATGATGGTGAATCTGTTCAATTGCCTTTTCATAGTCCTCAGCAGATGTTACTTCCTGCCAGTTTGATGGCAAATCCACCTCCTCATAAGTCAGAGGAATGCTGGATGTTTCAACGCAGTTATGAACGGTGAAATAGAGGAGATACTCTCCTAACAAGGGACCCTCGTGAACCGCTAACTTCTCCTCAAAAGCAGGTGCTGCTTCATAACTAACATAACCAACTACATAATAGCCCTGTTCTTGGTAGCTTTCCACTTGTGCCAGCAAGTCTGCTACTTCTGCTAAATCTCTGGTTTTTAACTCTTTAATAGGCTTGGTAAAGGTGTATCTCTCGCCCAAAGCCCTAAAATCAATCACTGTTTTTCTATGCATATCCTAAGTATACCATAAATAAGAAGGTCCCTAGAATTTATCTAGTCAGTATTTTTTATCAGATTAGCAGGAAATGTTTTAGAATTCTTTATATAATTTAACAAAATAAAAAGGTTCAGCTTATGCTGAACCACTTTTTAATCTGGCACATATTCCAGTATATCACCAGGTTGGCACCCAAGTTCTTTACAAATGGCTTCTAGCGTTGAAAAACGTATAGCTTTGGCCTTACCTGTTTTCAGTATTGAAAGATTTGCGGGAGTAATACCTACACGTTCTGCTAAATCTCCTGAACGCATTTTTTTCTTTGCTAATTCGACATCTAGATTAATAACAATCATAGAATAGTCTCCTTTCTCTAAATTGTAAACTCATTTTCTTCTGCAATTTCGTTTGCTTTTTCAAGGACTTTACCAATTGTCCAAACAACGAGAGCAGTAACCATGAAAGTTATATTTAGAAATGAATAACCATTGAGTGTCAAAATACCATCTCCTAGAAATGAGGCAATAAAGAGAGAAAGAGAAATACGATTAGCAAGTTTGACATTATGACTTGTAAAAATCTGTTCATGAATAATATTTTGGAAGAACTGTCTAACACAGAATAGTACAAACAGAATGATAAAGCTATTGATAAAGGACAAAGCACTCACTAGTATTGAAGTATTCACCATATCAGGTTTTAAGGAAATAGTCCCAAGGTTAAATAGGCTAATCTCAGTTACATTGAAAACTGTTAAAAAGATGGATATAACTAAAGATACTCCCAAGATAAAAAGAAGGATATTAATAAAACCTAAAGCAAATGGTAAGTAGGAATTTTTCTTAGACATTAATTTTCAAAACCTCGTTTCTAATCTCTACTATATTATACAATATTAGTAAGTGTTACGTACATATATTATGCTACTTTATCTGAAAATTGATTTTTGATAGAAGTAAGCACCAAGCTAGCAATAAACAAAAATGCTGCAATCGAGAAGTTAAAAATAATATGAGCTGGGTTAAGAATAAGTTCTGTAATACCTTGGATTGCTCCTACTAGTGTCATTAAAACTGCACCTTTTTTCAAGAATGAAATGGTTGTATCTTCAAAAAGATCGCTTTCTTTAAAGTTCCTAGCAAACTGTTTTAATTTGATAAGGCCATAAGTTAGGAGTGTATTACCAGAAACAAAGGTTAGAACAAAGGTATTAACTCCTCCCCACGCTTCGTAGCCTGACCTTGTTACCTCCCCACCTTCAGGCATTAGTTGGCTGATATCAAATTGACCAAGGAGAAGAACTAAGGAAGCGATACTAAAGAAACTGAGGGTAAAGATTCCGAAATTAGAGCCTAATGTAACAAGTGATTTAGTAAAGTTTACAATTTTAGTTGATGTAGTTTTTTTCATGATGATTTCCTCTTTTATAAAATATTTTTAGTTTTAGCAACAAATGAGCTCTTTTTGTTACTACTCGAAAACTTATTATTGTTTATCGATATATCTAGTATAGCATAATTTTTTTGAAATGCAACACTTTTTTATCGTTTTTTGATAATTTTTTTCTTTTATTTAAAAATATCTTTATTTAAGAGCAATTAGACTCCAAATATTAAAGTCAACACTTCTAAAAAAATCAAATATGAATCTAAAACATTTTTAGTAAACTCTTTTTAAGAATATCACGTTCACTCAACATAATCTAACAAATAACCATAACCCTTTTCTTCCATTTGATCCTTTGGAATAAAACGGATGGATAGGCTATTGATACAATAGCAAAGCCCTCCCTTGTCCTGAGGTCCGTCTGTAAAGACATGTCCTAAGTGGGAATCACCAGTTCGGCTTCTGACTTCAGTTCTGATCATATTATAAGACTTGTCTTCCTTATAAGTCGCAACATCTGGGCTGATAGGCTGGGTAAAGCTAGGCCAACCACAACCCGATTCAAATTTATCTTTCGAAGAAAAGAGAGGTTCTCCAGTTGCCACATCCACATAAATTCCTGCTTCAAACTTATCCCAGTAACGATTTGAAAAGGCTCGTTCTGTTTGACCGTTTTGAGTCACTGCATACTCTTCAGGAGAGAGGAGTTTTTTCAATTCATCGTCACTCGGTTTTGGATATTTACTCGCATCAATAACAGGATAGGCTGCTTGATTGACATTGATATGACAATATCCATTTGGATTTTTCTGGAGATAATCTTGGTGATAGTCCTCAGCCACGATAAAATTTCTTAAGGCTTCCTTTTCAACCGCTAGAGGCTGGTCATACTTTTGAGCAACTTGTTCAAAGACTTGATTGATGACTCCTAGGTCCTGCTCGTCCTTATAGTAGACTCCTGTTCTGTACTGAGTCCCCACATCATTTCCCTGCTTATTTTTACTGGTTGGATTGATAATGCGGAAATAATGGAGCAAGATTTCTTTTAGAGAAATCTGATTGGCATCGTAGGTCACATGAACAGTCTCAGCATGGCCTGTTTGGCCGATCAATTCATACTGGGTTGTTTCTCCTCTGCCATTCGCATACCCAGAAACAGCATCTGTCACACCTGCTACTCTTGAAAAATATTCTTCGACTCCCCAGAAACAACCTCCAGCTAGATAGATATCATGTAAGTCAGCATCTTTACTTGGCTCAGTTTTTTTCGTGACTTTTTGCCCTTGACTAACTGCTGCCTTCTCAATTTGAGAGGTATCAGTGTAGCTTGCGCTTCTTCTTTCCAAAAGAAACAAAATTCCGATGATGATGCAAATGAACACACCAATTAAGAGTATTGTTTTTAATTTATCATTCATAATAAGCCTCTAATTCATAGTCTTTAAATTCTCTAAAATAGTTTCCTTGTCCATAAAGCCTGGCTGGGTCTTAACTAGTTTACCTTCTTTATCAATAAAAGCCTGAGTCGGATAAGAACGGACTCCGTAACTTGCTAAGAGTTTTCCCGAAGAGTCTAAAAGGACAGGGAGGTTTTTATAGTCCAAGCCCTGATACCATTTTTGGAAGTCTCCTTCTGCTTGCTCTCCTTTTTGACCAGGAGAAACAACTGTCAAGATGACAAAGTCATCGCCAGCTTCTTTTGCCAGTTCATCGGTATCAGGGAGGCTGGCTAGACAAATAGAGCACCATGAAGCCCAAAATTTGAGATAGACCTTTTTGCCTTTATAATCTGATAGGCGATAAGTTTTACCATCAACTCCCGTGAGCTCAAAGTCTGGAACTTCTTCCCCTTGTTTTGCCATTTGAGAGCTAACTTGTGCATTTTTGTCTCCATTTTGCTTATCAGCTTGGCTCTCCATCTGATTTTTACAAGCTGATAGACAGACCAGACTAGCGCAGACCAATACAGTTGCTTGCCATTTTTTCATCTTCATCACCTTTCTAGCTCATCATATGAATATAGATATTTACTTTGTAGTTCTATTATATACCTAGCATCCTAAAAATACGTGAAATCTGTTTGGAAAATAAGGCATCTTTTTGGGGCACAAAAAACTCCCACCTGCTTAGCAGACGAGAGCTTTCAACTTTTTATCTATGTTTTTCTTATAAAATCTTGAGGATATTGTGCACGCGCTCCTCCGATTAGTTTTGGACGACTAGCGAGGGCAGTTACGTGGGCTTGCCCGATTGATTTCAAAACTGGACGTATCGGCACTTGAACATGTTTGACATGCATGCCAATAGCCGTATCTCCAATATCAAGACCTGCATCAGCTTTGATAAATTCGACTTCAACTGGATCTTTCATATAGCGAAAGGCAGCCAATTGGCCAGAACCTCCAGCGTTCAGTGTCGGAAGAACACTAACAATCTCAAGATTATATTTGATTGCAACCTCTCGTTCTACTACCAAGGCCCGATTGACATGTTCGCACCCTTGAACTGCTAGGTGGATTCCTCTAGCTGATAAGATTTCTAAGATTCTTTTAACAATTAATTCTCCAATTTCTTGACTAGAAGACTTCCCGATGTGTTCTCCTATCACCTCACTAGAAGATAAGCCCAAAACAAAGAGAGCTCCCTCTTGGAGAGAAGCTTTTGTCAATACATCTTCTAGGATTTCCTCTACTTCTTTTTGTAAATGTTCTTGGTCCATGCTCTACCTCGCTTACTTCCTTCTATCATATCGTTTTTTCATCATTTTAGCAAGCTGGGGACATACTTTCACTTCCTATCGACTATTCTTTATTTCTTTTAAAAATTGAAAAAGACAAAGAATGTCCATCTCTGTCTCATTTATAATTCTATTTATACTTTTTGGAGTCCTTGGACGGCATCGTGATTGATGATAATTTGACCGTATTCTTGGAGAACTGAACGGCTGATATCACTATCATCAGCAAATTCACGCATGCGAGCCAATAACCAAGCTGGATAAAGACTTGGATGATCTTCTACATCAACCAAGACTGTTAGATAGTATTGGTCGTTCATTTTGTAAAGTTCTGAAGTCTCCATTTGGTAATCAACTGTTTTCGCAAAAGAAACCAAACTAGTTAAGTCGTCAAAGCGTAGGATGTAGTAGATATAAGGTTCTCTTTTCCCTTCATCCACCTCAGCAATTTCATCAATCGTCGCTTCTTCCTCTTTTTCAACCTGCTCTAGAGATTGAATAGCTTCAATGTCTTCTTTAGTTTTCTCTGCCATGGTTTTTTCCAATGTTTTCAAGAACTCATCTGGAGACATTTTTGCTAGTTCATCCATGTCAGGAAGGTCTGCCAAGTCCTCAAAATCCAAATTTTGGTCAATCTTAGACTTGGTTACAAAGACATCAACCTTATCAGGCTTCGGTGTCACTCGGAAGCTAAGCATACCTGTATCCAAGAAACTGTCTGGCATCTCTAACTCATCCAGAATGGCATAGAAGAACTCTTCTGTTTTTTCTTGTGGAACGAGAAAGTCTGCGATTTCCATTCCACGATCCATCAAATCTTCTAAAGACATCGTGATTTTTAAAGTCGTATCACTGATTTGTTTCATTTTCATAGTTCGTAACCTCATACTTTCAGTTCTATCTATTATACAAGATTTAAATGATTTTATCAAAAGAATGGCGTTGGAATGTGATATAATACTAGTATCTATTTTAGAATGTAAGAAAGAAAGTTTCATGAAAAATATAAAAGTTAATGCTTTGGCTAGCTTGCTGGTCAATATTTTAAACATCGTTTTTCCCCTGATTACTAATCCCTATCTAACACGGATTCTTAGTAAATCAAATTACGGCTACTTTAACACAGCTAACACCTGGGCGAGCTTTGTCATTCCACTAGCTGCCTTTGGGATTTACAATTATGGGATTCGAGCAATTAGTAAAGTAAAGGATGATAAAAATAAGATTAATTATGTCTTTTCTAAGTTGTTCTATATTTCGCTCATTACTTCAGTTGTAACAACCGCTATTTATTTCCTCTTTATTTATTTTGATACTAGTATTGTCAATCTAAAAATTCTTTACTATATCCTTGGAATCCAAGCTCTCTTCCAATTTCTGAATATCGAATGGATGAATGAAGCCTATGAGAATTATTCTTTTATCCTTTATAAAACACTGGTTATTCGTATTGGAATGTTGGTCGCTATCTTCGCCTTTGTCAAAACACCAGATGATATTGTTCCTTATGCTATTGTCATGAGTGCAACAACCATTATCAACTATCTACTCAGTTTCCTATGGATTAAACGAGAGGTTTCCTTTGTTAAGATTCAAGTCATTGAACTCATCAAAGCATCTAAGCCTCTTCTGACCATGCTGCTTCTAGCAAATGCCAATATGCTTTACACCTTGCTAGACCGTATGTTCATTACCAAAGGACCTGATGAGAATTACATCTCCTACTACACTATTGCCTCGAGTATTGTTATGCTGATTGCTAGTGTCCTGAGTGGAGCTATCAATGTCAGCATTCCTCGACTTGGTTACTATTTAGGAAAAAAAGATTACACTTCATACAAAAATCTGGTAAACCAAGGTGCGGCTCTCTTCTACTTCCTTATAATTCCAACTAGTATCGGGATTATGGTTTTAGGAACTTATGCGACTGTTATCTACTCTTCGGAGAAGTATATAGAAGCAGGAATTGTAACAAGCGTCTTTGCCTTTCGAACCATTATCTGGGCTATCGAATTAATCCTTGGAAAGCAAATTATCTTTATCAACGACCATGAAAACCGATTAACAGCTTTCTACTTTATCGGTGGCGGTGTCAATGTCATCCTAAACTCTCTACTCCTTTTCAACAACATCTTTACTCCTGCCTACTACATCGGGACAACGATTATTGCTGAGGCAATCGTAGTTCTACTTGAAATCCGCTTTATTCAGAAACATAAACTCTTGGATTTGAAAGAAATCTTTGGAACATTGGCTCGCTACACAATTGTGTCACTAGGCTTTATTCCAATTTACTATATCTGTAAAGTTCTCTTCCAAGTTCATTCATACACAGTGAATATGGCAATGCTCAGTATGGTAGTAGCTACAATTGCCGGATGTGCTATCTATTATGCTTTAGCTCTCTTTATCATTAAGGATAAAACCCTTCACTACGCAATAGATCTAGTTCGTGCAAAAATCAAACGAAGTTAACAAAACACCTATAAAGCTTAAGCTTTATAGGTGTTTTTATTGTAGAAAAATTTAATTAAAAATCAGTTAGAAACTTAATTCTTTTCTTGGCTCGTTTGTGTCTTAGGTCCAGTAGATTGATTCTTTTCCTCAGACGTAACAGATGAGCTTTCTGTTTGTTGTGTTCTCTCTACTTCTGTTGTTTCGAAAATGTGTCCCTGACTATTTGCCACAGTTTGTTCCTTAGTTGTTTCCTCGGTTGTAACAGTCGTCCAAATTCCATCTGCATTAAGCCTGTACCCGTCAGGACTTGTTCCATTTCTTAGGAGAGAACCATTTGTTTGGAAATAGTACCAGTTACCATTCAGTTGTTTCCAACCAGTCTGCATTGCTCCGTTAGCATCAAAGTAATAACTTTGATCATCTACCTTGTATAAACCAGTTGCCATCTGACCATTTTCAGTGTCAAGATAATACTTACGGCCGTTATCTTGGAACCAACCTGTCTTCATCGCTCCGTTGCTTGCGAAGTAATAGTAATGGTTATCGAGCCATTTCCAACCGGTCTGCATAGCACCGCTTGCATTGAGATAATAACGGGAACCATTAATTTCTTGAAGGCCTGTTAGCATAACACCTTCTTTGTCTAGATAGTACCACGTGTCCTTATCTTTTAACCAGCCAGTCTTCATCGCTCCACTACTAGTGAAGTAATAATAATGGTTATCGAGCCATTTCCAACCAGTTTGCATAGCACCACTTGCATTGAGATAATAGCGGGAACCATTAATTTCTTGAAGGCCTGTTAACATGACACCGTCTTTATCTAGATAATACCAGATGTCCTTATCTTTGAGCCAACCTGTCTTCATGGCACCACTACTTACGAAGTAGTAATAATGGTTATCGAGCCATTTCCAACCAGTTTGCATAGCGCCACTTGCATTGAGATAATAGCGAGAACCATTAATCTCATGAAGGCCTGTTAGCATCACACCGTCTTTATCTAAGTAGTACCAAGTATCTTTATCCTTGACCCAGCCAGTTTTCATAGCTCCGGAACTAGCAAAATAGTTCCAATGACCCTCAATTAAGGCCCAGCCAGTTTGCATGATACCATTTTGATTAAAGTAATAGGTAGTGCCGTTGATATTCTTTTTACCAACTGATCGAATACCATCTTCATCATAATAATACCAGCTTGAACCTTGCTTTTGCCAACTAGATGCGCTACCTTCTGTTTGAAGAGCGCCACTACTTGCAAAGAGCATCTTCTTGCCATTAAAGACTTGTAAGCCAGTCAGCATTTTACCATCTTTATCAAAGAGATATTTTTGACCACCAATTTCGGCTAGTTCGTTATAAAGTCTTGCTCCCGTTGAACTGATATAGTACCAAGAACCACCTTGCTTAAACCAACCCTCATACTGCATCTTACCATTGCTATTGAGGTAATACCAGTTGCCTTCCAGTTTTTCTCTGCTGTCCTGAATGTGTAACCAGCTACCTGCTAGCATTTGGCCCTTACCATTGAAGAAATAATAGTCTCCATCATCTAATCTATGCCATCCAATGGCCATTTGATTGTCTGTCAAGCGATATTTCCAGAATCCATCTTCTTTGTACCACTTTTCAGTTACTTTGGGAATATTTGGGAAGGATTCCGAAACATCAGTAAAGCCTTTGTCGCTAATGTTAAAAACAGTTGCATCTTTTGTTTGGCTAGAAGCGTGGACTACTTGAATATTCTTCTGTTTGAGATAGTCTCTAGTTGAAGCCAAATTTGCATCATTAGATGATGTATGTACCACCATACTAGGTGAAAGCGAGTCCAAGAATGGAAGGGTATTAGAAATCTTGGCATCATAGTGATGATTCCACTTCATCATATCTACTTTACCAATCCCTGGACCAATCTTATCCTCTGCTCCTTCAGCGTTGTCTAGGTCTCCACCAAGGTAGATTTTTTTCCCAGCTACAGTTACAACTGCTACCAAGGAATTCGAGTTGTCATCATAGACTCTTTTCAATTTACCATCTGGACCATACTCATTTTTATAGTTGTAGAGTTGGACATCCATATCACCAAATTTAAAGCGGCTATCCTCCTCTTTAATGTCCTGTACTAGAGTGACACCTTTTTCCTTGGCAGTTTTGATAGCATTGTCATAATTAAACAAATTGTCCCATAGACGCCACTTACTGGTAATTCGCTCATCTGTATATCTTTTTAGATAAAGTTTCTCTACTGGATAGCGTTTTAGGACCTCGTCTGCAGCCCCAATATGATCACTATGGACATGGGTTCCAAGGATAAAGTCAAGTTTCTTAACCCCCAGATGACTTAGATGACGGAACAATCTATCTTCCAAAACTTGCGAATTTAAGTTGGAAATTCCAACTCGACTAGGATATTTAGGGTTTGAGCCATCAGGAAAATCATAGTCCTCTCCCATGTCAATGAGGGCAAAATGTCCGTTGCTTTCGAGAACAATAGCATCGCTTCCTGAAGCACCTTTGGTATTTATATAATGAATGCGGTTCCCAGAACCAGTTGAGATTGTATCTGCCTTCACTGATTGTAATTGACTTGCGGCAGCTGATAATAGTATGAAACTAAATAAGAGCGATTGTTTAATTTTCTTCATGTAAATTACTTCTTTCACAAAATTCATGGTAATATGACCAGATAAAGATTCATTTTTTAATAAGTTTGGATTATTTCTTTAAAACAACTCGGGCTAATTTTGCATCACCTTGTTTATAGATTGGATTTTCTTTCCAATTATAATTGGTATTTGGAGTTTCAAAATCAGCTCCATACAAGTGACTGATATAGTCTCTAGTATTCTCTGGAATTTTTACATCAACATTCTTAAAGTTAGCAACTTGTAATTGACTGAACGGCAATTCGTAATGATAGACCTCATGACGAGTTGGTACTCCCAAAGCATTAATCATAAAGAAAATCGTATCGGAGGATATTGTTTCCTCTTTTTTATCATAAACAATAAGATCTACATTCAAACCTTTAAAGCTGTATGATAGTTCTACCAATTGTTCATTGTAGTAAAATTCTTTGGTTCTTGAGAAACCTCTTTCCAGGAGATATTGTTCATCCTTTACAAAGCGTTGATAATCTGGAATAATGATGCCAAAATCCATATCCAAGTCATGGCTAATAAAATCATTTTCACGATAATAGCCTAATAGAGTCCCAAAATCCAACCAAATATCATAATCTTTCAAAGGAGAACTATAAATAGTTTGAAGAATTTCTTCAAAGTTGTCTTTTAACAACTCACTTCTTTTGGAGTCCAATTCAACGTTCGCTTTGTCATTGAGACTTTTAATGATTGGTAAGTTCTTGATGAGGTCTTTCTTGTCCCCTAAAAGACTTGCCAAGCTTCTTTTTAACCATTGTAACACGTCTTACACCTCTTTTATATAAGCGACAAAATCATCATGTTTCACTCGTTTTTCAACTGGTGGAATTTCCATAAAATCATCACCGTAGATAGCTGATAAAATTTGATGGGAAGCCTCAGGGATTTTGTAGGTTCTATCTTCGAATGGACTATCCATTACTTTATCAAGCAGCGTCTTCTCAAATTTTGTAGAAGTTCTCTTATTTTCCATCAAATAATCAATAGAATCATTATCATTAGCCTGCATTGAGAGAAGGTTCATTTTTTTATTCCAAGTTTTAACTCTTGTTAAACGGAAAACAAGAACCAATAGATATCTGACAATATTCTTCAATCCAGCATTTTTACTATGAATACCATAGAGAGTATAAACAGAAAGTCTGCGATAGGTATCTAGTTTAACCATCTCTTTATTGACATCAGCATAATAATCAAATGGGAAGACATCCACACAAATTCCTAAATCGATATCATTTTCAATATAGTTATTCTCATAAACGGTACGAGAGTCATATACTCGATAAAATGGATAAGGATAACGACTGTCATTTTCCCATGAAACAACTTTATAGATAGGATCATTGTCCCGTAGAACTGCTTGGTATAACTTGTCATACTCTTCGCGTTTCAAAGAGATATCAACATCATCATCCCAAGGAATATAACCCTTATGTCTAACGGCTCCTAATAGAGTTCCATAAGCCAAAGAATAATTAATATTCTCTCTTTCACAGAGATTGTGGATATAATCCATTACTCCTAACTCTAGAGTTTTAATTTCTTCTTCATTTAGTTGTCTATAGCCATCTCTCTTTTTAGAAATAACAGAGAAATAATAGCCTGAGATTATAAATAGAATACATCCTAACAATGAAATACCATAGAGTGTTGAACTTAAGAACAAATTAGAAATTAAGATAACAACCGTCATAAGTAGACCAGAAACAAGCTCATTATCTGTTATCTTATCCTTTTTATCTTTTAGGAATTTCTTGATGCTGGCCCAGATAAATGAAATCATGAAAGCAGCAAAAGGTAGGAAACCAAGTATACCATTATAGAAAAGTACTTCTAAATATCCATTATGAGTCAAGTAATGCTCTTTAATGATATATGCACTTGCATCATATGTTTTCCCTAACTCATACCAGTTACCTGCTGAGTAACCAAATAGTGGTCTCTTTGGAATGAACGAAGCTGTAGATTGCCAAATAGCAAAACGATTATTGGAGATATTTTCTTCGCTAGTATCCGTTCTCTCTAAAGTTAAATTATTATTTTCACCTTTTTCTTTATTGAGCTGTATTTCCGCAGAATGAGCTTTTAAATACAAATCACTGCTATACTTTACACCATTATATGATAAAAATACTAGCCCAACTGTTAATAATACAGTGACAAAAGATTTCGCCTTATTGCTATATTCAAATTTTATCAAAGAATAAAGAAATGCAGCTACAACTAAACAAATATATGTCGTTCTTGAGCCTGATAGAACTATATAGGCAAAGTTTAAAACAATGGAAGAAATAGCTAGAGTTTTAACAATTTTGTTTAATGCAGAAAGTCTCATCCATAAATAGATAATGACGATTAGTGAAATAATCGAAAGATAGTTGGGACTTGCTAAAATACCAAACAAACGTGATTCGACGAATCCTTGACGAATCAACAAACCTTTGTAATCAAAAACTCTATATCCAATCAACATAAAAAATTGAACTAGAGAAAAGAAAACCCCAACAGTGTTTGCAACAGTAATTACTGAAAAGAATACGTTAAACAAAATTCGAGATTTTTCTCTACTAAAGTTTTGAAAAATTGGGTAAATAGCAAAGAAATAGATAAAGAAGACTACCAAGTTCTTGATATTTGTTGAAAAACCATACTTCATCACCAGTAAACTTGTGATAATATTCATGGCAAAAAAGATGATTAAGTACTCAATTTTTCTAACAAATAAATAGGCCTTCTTTACAAAGAAATTATATAAACCTAATAGGACTCCCAAAAGAGTCATACCTAGGGTAACAAATTTATTTGCAGAGATGAATTGAAGGGGAACAATGAGTCCCGCCATACAATAAAAAGATATGACTGATAAAAATACCAGATTAATTTTAAAATAGTTTTTCTCAATAATAGAAATCATTTTCTCTCCTAACGGGTATGTTGACGAAGTAAAATCTGTGTGTAGAGCTTTCTGCTGAATAGTAGAGCTAGAAAACTTATTTTTCTAGCATTGGTAAATCTAGCATCTCTTAAAATATTCAATCTATTCTGTTTTAGATAATTTATCAATTTATCTTCTAGTAGTTTATCTTTAAAATCAGAATCAATCAACAATCTATCCAAGACATAGAAATAGGCCCAATTTAAACGCATCGTTGCAACATCAGCGATTGCGGGATAGTGCTCTCTTATTATATTCGCATTTTGCTCATATGCTTCAATCACATTTAAGAATTTTAATGAGAATTTTTGTGTAGTAATACTATTTTCACGATGGACATAATAATACTTCTTCTCATTAGTCGCAACAACCTTCTGACATTGATCCAGTAAACGAATCATAATAAAGGCATCTTCTGCAATTTTTCCAACTTCAAATTTCAAATGATTAAAGAGCTCTTTTTTATATAATTTATTAACAGCAGTAACTGATAAGACCTTTGCTTCCATAACCATTTTTATAGCTTCTTCTGAAGAAAGGTTCCAAGTTTTAATCTCTGAAACTTGTTTTTCAGGAATCTGATGAAAGACATCGTAGTGTCCGCACATTGATAAATCTGCATTCGACTCTCTTAATTGACGGTAGAGTGTTTCGTACATATCTTCATCAATATAATCATCACTATCAATAAAGCCAATCAAATCTGAAGAAGCATGATCAATTCCTGTATTTCTAGCTGCAGATAATCCACCATTCTCTTTATGAATCACACGAATTCGTTGGTCTCTCAAGGCCAGCTGATCACACAAGTCACCACTCTGGTCTGTTGAACCATCATTGATAAGTAGCAATTCAAAATTGGTATAAGTCTGCTTTAAAATCGACTCAACACATCGTTCAAGATAATTTTCTACGTTGTATACAGGAACAATGATACTAATTTTTTCTTGCATTGTATTCTCCCTTATATTCTGTATAGCTCTTATCCATATCTGCTATTATGGCATCGTGGTGAGGTACTTGCTTGTCAGCTGGAGGTGGTGTCATATAGTCACCAAAAGCTGTGCTAAGATAAGCATCATAGCCGACCGGAATAGGCATTTCTGTTCCCTCGAAAGGTAGGAAGATGTTGTCTTCAAAGGCCTGAATTGGATACTTTTTCTTCATGTATCCTGGCCCTGAACATAATTCTGTAATGCCATCACTTTCAGCTGGTCCATACTTGGTCATTTCTTTCTCAGCCTTTTTCCAGATACGATAGCGAAGCGATTTAGGAGTCAACCCTAGTAAAATGGTACTACCCCACTTCATGAGAGCTCCATGTTTTTCTGGAATGGTTTGTGCACAAAATAGAGAATAAATCAAAGCCCAACGGACTTGTTTCTTGCGCTCTGCTGGATTTTTAGGGTAGTAGTCCAAGGGAAGAACATCCAAGGCCAAGCCGTGTGGGAGGTCCAAATCTTGTTGGTAAGGCTTGATGCAAGTCGTTTCCTTGTCTCGAATAGTGATAAAGAGGTTGCGGTCGACAAAGTCTTTATCACTTTTTGATAGGAAGTAACGTTCGTCCGCATATTGAGGCCATAACTCTGCTAGTTTTTCATAGTCCTTTCGCGGCATAAAGAAGTCCAAATCATCATCCCAAGGAATAAAACCTTTATTTCGTAAGGCCCCAATTGCTCCACCACCACACAAATAACAGAGCAAGCCGTGTTCTTTACAAAAGGCGACAAAATATTCAGCCATCTCTAAACTACGAGCTTGAATTGCCTTTAAATCACTCATCTCATTCTCATCCTCTTCTATAGAATTACATCATTTCATTATACCATAAAAATGGTCAAAAAATCCATCTAACCATGTGAAAAATCAAAGCCTGAGACATCCATTTAGTTAGATGTTTCAAGCTTTGATTTTAATTATTTTTTTATCTGAATCCCATTTGGGCTAGCTTATTCTGGTAAGCTTTTTGATCCACTCGAAGGGCTTGGCCTCCATAGACATCATAGTCATCTACCCAGTCTCCAAGTTCCGGTACTGTTAGTTTTTCAATACCGTTCTGACCTCCTTCGAGGACGGATAAACCGTTGGTCAATAAGAAGGTATAAGGAAGGTTTGTAGATGTCATAGCGAATACTTTACCAAGTGCTTCTGAACCTGTGAAAAGTTTTGTAGGATCTTTAATTTGCTGTAAAACCGCAGTCATGACTTGTTGCTGTCTACGAGTACGGCCATAGTCCCCTTCATCATCATCGCGGAAACGTGCATAGTTGAGAAGAGTAGAACCATTCATTTGTTGCGTTCCAACTTTAATAGTTTGTGTAGGTGATTCGGTTTCTGTCGCATGCAAGTCATCACCAACTGTCGCTTCTGTAACTGGAACTCCATTTAGAGTTGAAAATTGAGCATCAATGGTCACCCCGTCAGGGAAAAGCGTGTCAATAGCAGTCGCAAAAGCTTGGAAATCAACAAGAGCATAGTATTTGATGTCTAGATCAAAGTTATCTTTGAGGACCTTACGCACCATTTCAGCCCCTTGTTTTCCTTCTTGTTCCCCCAATTCGTAGGCCAAGTTCAACTTATGGTCAGCTTGTTTTTGTCCGTTAATAACTTGGCTATAACCATCAATATAAACTAGGTTATCACGCATAAAACTTACAAGCTTAAGCTTTTTATCCTTACCACTTACATTGAGAACCATAATAGAATCTGTCCGTGTTTCTGAACTATTCTGTCCAATACGGCCATCTGTTCCTAAAATAAGAATATTGACACCATCTCTTGTATCCTGTCCATTAAAGACTTCAACTTGGGCAGCCTTGGCATCTTTCGACCCGCTTGAGCCATTCGGATTGGCTGACTGGAAACCTTTCAAAAACATGAAAATCATTCCCACTGCAGCACAAAGCAACAGCATTCCTAACCAAGCAAGTATGCGTTTAAAGCGAAAGACTCTTTTTTTCTTTGGTTTCTTCTGCTTAGGAATCTTAGCTTTTGGTTGCGGTAGACTACTACGTCGACTAGCTCGACTTCGATTAGTATAACTCGGAAGCCCTGTGTTAGGTTCTGTATAGTCTTGGCTTTCTGCTTCTTCTACGACAACTGAACGAGCTTCTTGTTGACCATCCAGCTTAGCTTGTAAAAAAGCAAACTCTCTCTTTTCTTTATCATTTAGATAGTGGATGTTTTTTAATAGATAGTCGTAACGTAGTTTCTCATGGTGTGTCAGAGGATTTTCTCTAGTCATTCCTTCTCCTTCCCTTTATCCTGTATGGTATAGATAGGGTAAGCTCCTAGTACTTTATAGTGGATCCCAATCGTTTCTAATTCTTTTTGAGCAAAATGGACCAATTCTTTATCAGTATAGTCCACATCAATGATAAAAAAGTACTCACCTAGTGCTGTTTTTAGCGGGCGACTCTCAATCTTAGTTAGGTCAATCCCGCGCCAAGCAAAGGTAGAAAGCGCCTTATATAAGGCTCCTGGAAGATTGTCTGGCAAGGTCAATGCTAGACTCATTTTCTTAGCATTTGCATTCAAGGGCATTTGCGGTGCCTTGGGACCTAACACCCAAAAGCGAGTGAAATTGGCTTCCATCTCTTGAATGTCTTGAGCAATTAATTCCAAACCATATTCACCAGCCGAACTTTTGGGAGCAATGGCCGCAAAAGGTTGATCTGGATGCTCGGAAACATAGCGCGCAGCGTATGCTGTACTGGCAGTGACTTCTAGTTGAGCATCTGGATAATGCTCATCAATAAATTTCTTTCCCTGCGCCAAGGCCTGCGGATGAGAAAAGATTTTCTCAATTTTAACTTGCCCTGGCACTGCCATCAACTGTTGATGAATTGGCTGCACAATCTCCGCCACAGCTTGAATACGAGCTTGATGAAAAAGATAGTCCAAGGTTTCATGAACACTACCTTCAATGGAATTTTCAACTGGCACTACTGAATAGTCTACCAAGCCCTGTTCGTAAGCCTTGATAACGTCCGTAATATTTGAAAAAGGCTCTAGTTCCTCATGAGGAAAAGCCGTTTGCACCACATGGTGCGAAAAAGATCCTTTAGGACCTAGATAGGCAATTTTCATCTCAGTTCCTCTATAATTTCATCTGGGCTTAAGCTTGACACGTCTACAATCTGACTAGCTACTTCTTCATACCAAGCCTGTCTCTCATCAAAAATCGCAGCTAAATCTTCCTTGCTATTGTTTAAAAATAGTGGACGTTGATTGTCCTTATCAGCTGAAATTCGCTGGTAAAGTGTCTCAAAATCTGCTTTAAGGTAGATGTTGTCTGGATTTTGCTTGAGCAAGGCACGATTACGTGGCGAAATGACTATTCCTCCGCCTGTAGAAATAACTTTATCTGTCTTTAGCAAGTCAGCTAGGACTTCTTCTTCTAGCTGGCGGAAGGCTACTTCTCCTTTTTCTTCAAAGAAACGGGCAATCGGCATCCCCAGTCGGTCTTCCAGCAAGGCATCCATATCTACGAAGTCAGGATCTAGCTTTCTAGCAATAGTCGTTTTTCCTGAACCCATAAAACCTAGTAAAACCTTAGCCATGAATCAAAGTCTCCAAATCATCAAAGAAGCTTGGGTAGCTAGTATTAATAGCTTCGGCTCGATCCAATTCAACTTCTCCATCTGCAACCAAGAGAGCTGCAATGGCTGTCATCATACCGATACGATGGTCTCCAAAGGTGTTGACTCTGGCCCCATGGAGGGCAGATTTCCCTTTGATAATCATTCCGTCTGCTGTCGGAGTAATAGTTGCTCCCATGCTGTTTAAAGCATCTGCGACAACTTGAATGCGATCCGTTTCTTTAACCTTGAGTTCTTCTGCATCTTTGATAACTGTTTGACCTTGAGCTTGGGTAGCAAGAAGCGCGATAATCGGCAATTCATCAATTAAACGTGGAATCAAGGCTCCACCAATTTCTGTCCCGTTTAGTTCTGAAGTCTCGACAGTCAAGGTTGCAGATTTGGCAATTGGATCCATATCAGTAATCTCTAATTTCCCGCCCATAGCTCGGATAACATCGATAATACCTATACGTGTTTCATTAATACCGACATTCTTAAGTACCACTCGAGAATTTGGCACAATCAAACCTGCTACCAACCAAAAGGCTGCACTAGAAATATCTCCTGGCACGACAACCGTTTGTCCACTAAGTTTCTGTGGCCCTTGAACAGTGATTTTCTTACCATCGACACTTAACTCCCCACCAAATTGACGTAGCATATCTTCTGTGTGATTACGAGTGCACTCCTTCTCGATAATGACTGACTGTCCTTGAGCCTGCAAAGCTGCAAAAATCAAGGCTGACTTGACTTGTGCAGAAGCGATTGGCAATTCGTATCGAATAGGTCTTAAGTTTTTCGTTCCTTTCAAGTACAACGGTGGCAAGTCTCGCTCTGTCTGACCTGAAATGCTAACTCCCATTTTTTTCAAGGGAAGAGTTACACGATCCATTGGGCGTTTAGAAAGACTATCATCTCCAAACATCTCTACTTCAAAGTCTGCACCAGCAAGGACACCTGAAATTAAACGAATAGATGTCCCAGAATTCCCCATATCCAGGGCATTCTGAGGGGCTTTCAATCCACCCATGCCAACACCTTGAATAGTAACGACACCATCCTCGTCCTCAATCTCTACGCCGAGGTCACGAAATACCTGCATGGTTGACAAGACATCTTCACCACGTAAAATATCATAAACCATTGTCTCACCTTCAGCCAAGCTCCCAAAAATGATCGAGCGATGACTGATGGACTTATCCCCAGGTACGCGAATACTACCATTTAAGTGCTTAACGTTTGTTTTTAATTTCATACTAGCCCTCATACTGACAATACTTTTTCTTATTTTATCATAAAAAGTCAGAAATTTCTTAAAAATTCCTGACTTCATGAGGTAAATTCTTATTTTAAAAGTTCTGAAATTGGTTCAAAAACAATTTTTTCAATATCAGAAAGGTAAATCGAAAGTTGTTGCTGTTTGGCAAAGAATTCTGACAAGAGAGAGTTCCCTTGAATCTGCTTGCCAAAACTTTCCATTTTTTCTTGGAAAGAAGCATCTGGAATTTGACCAGTCTGTGCCATGATTTGGATTTCATGTTGAAAAGCAATATAATCTGCAAAAATTTTGCTTGCTTCTGCATCCGCTTGGATGGCATCTCTAGCTTCTTTAACTGCCTTGTATTCAGGCAATTCGCGTAGTCCACGACTTAGTGCATTTGCACTATCATAAATATTTGACATAATTGTCCTCCTTATTTGATTCTATTGAATTTACTAGATCCTCTGTGATAGTTATTATTGTGCAATAACTTTAATGTGACCTCTTGAATTTCCATAACTTAATTCCTTGTCTGGTACATAACTTATCTTCAATGAACCTAAAGTAGAATCTGTTATAGTCTCATTTAACACAAGATTATCAAAATAGTTATTTACCTCATCATCAGATAACGACGTTTCAATCGATTTAACAATATCATGAAATACTTCTTTCATCCCTGCTACACCCGATGAACTATTTTCATTTGTTTGATTAATTGTTACATTAATTTTATCAGTATCATTTGCATGTAAAAGTTCCAAGTAATAACCGTAGCTTGTTGCGAAATATTTTATTTTTATATTTCCTTTTTTGATATTTTCTAATGGACTATTAGAAATGTCGTTATAGTTATTGATAAAATCATTTACAACTTTATCATCTGCAAATTTAGGAGTCTTTTTCTCAACACTTGATTCATTTTTTGAACTCTCTGTTGTCTCATCAACCTTGACAGTTGTCGTATCAACATTAACATCTGAACTTTTTTTATGGCCATTTTTAATAGCACATCCACTAAGTAACATGACAGTTATAAAGATAATACCTAATACAGATTTAATTCCCCTATTTGACATAATTGTCCTCCTTATTTAATAACGACTGTGTAGTCTGTATTTTCTGTAATGACTTGCTCAGCACGTTTTAAATCCTGAGCATTCTTAAAGGAAATTTGCAGAATCCCGTGAACATCCTCACGGTTTTCCTCATTGATATGGATATTGACCAAAGAAGTTCCACGTAGCAATTCCAAGATGCGTAAAATCACATCTTCCTCATCGGGAACGTCTACATAGAGGTCAAATGAGCTATCTACTCCGCCACGTTTATGGATTTCCATAGCTTGACGTTGCTCACGCGCTTGATTGAAAAAGTTCCAGATTTGGTTTTCATCACCCTTGCTGATAGCTTGTCCAATCTCGTCCAAACGGCCCTTGAAATCCTCGATGCGTTCAATAATGGTATCCCGATTGGATAAGAGGATAGAAGTCCACATACCTGGCTCGCTTTCAGCAATGCGAGTCATATCACGAAAACCACCTGCCGCAAAGCGTCGCGCCATTTCATGCTCTTCAGCATAACTTGCAGTTTGTTCCATCAGCCCTGATGCTAAGATATGCGGAAAATGGCTAATCTGAGAAGTCACTCGGTCATGCTCTTCAGCATCGATTTCAATGAAACGAGCATGAAGACCTGACAGCAAGTCTTTCATTTCTTCGAGCGTATCCGGAGTTGTCAGACTAGATGGCGTGAAGATATAATAGGCATTTTCAAAAAGATTAACATCTGCAGAGGCCGCTCCTGTCTTGTGGCTCCCTGCCATAGGATGAGCTCCAACAAAGCGAACAGACTTATCAGCAAAACACTTCTCAGCTGTAGCCACGATAGCTGACTTGGTCGAGCCAGCATCAGAAATAATGACACCTTCTTTCAAGTCCAAGTTGGCCAATTCCTTAATAAAGGCAATAGTTTGCTTGATTGGCAGGGTAAGAATGATGACGTCTGCAAGTGGAGCAAAACTAGCAAAATCATCCGTCGCTCGGTCAATCATTCCTCTCTCCAAGGCAATATCTCTAGACGCTTGACTACGATTGTATCCTAAAATTTCATAATCGGGATGATCCCGCTTGATTCCGAGTGCCATGGAAGCACCAATCAAACCTAGTCCTGCGATATAGATAGTTTTTGCCATAAGAACTCCTTAATAATTCTTTGTATACCCCCGATGTTTTGCAACAGCTTCTTTTAATTCTTCCAGATTATCTGAAGAGAATTTCTCAAGGATTTCTTGGGCCAAGACCGTTGCCACAACAGCTTCCATAACTACGCCTGCTGCTGGAAGAGCAGTCGGATCACTTCTCTCTACTGTTGCTTTATAAGGCTCATGAGTTTCAATATCGACACTCATCAACGGCTTATAGAGAGTCGGAATTGGCTTCATAACTCCACGAACGATAATGGGCTGACCATTGGTCATACCACCTTCGAAACCTCCAAGGTTATTAGTCCGACGAGTATAGCCATCTTCTGATGACCAGAGGATTTCATCCATAACTTGGCTACCCTTAAGATGGCCTGCTTTAAAACCAAGACCAAACTCCACACCCTTAAAGGCATTGATAGAAACAACAGCTTGAGCTAGTCTCGCATCTAGCTTCCGATCCCATTGGACATAAGAACCAAGACCAACCGGAATGCCACCGACAACCGTTTCAACAACTCCACCGATGGTATCTCCGTCACGTTTAATTTGGTCAATATAGTCCTTAATCTCCTGCTCACGTTCTTGGTTGACAATAGAAACTTCTGACTGAGCAGCCAGTTTCTTAATCTCTGCGACTGTTAAATTTTCTGGAACATCGATTTCCTTACCACCAAAGACAACAACATGGTTAGCAATTTCGATATCAAGCTCAGCCAATAGACGTTTGGCTACTGCTCCAACTGCAACCCGCATAGTCGTTTCACGGGCAGATGAACGTTCCAAAGAATTTCGCAAATCATCAAAGCGGTATTTGATGCCCCCAACCAAGTCTGCGTGACCTGGGCGAGGATGAGTGATTTTTCGTTTGCTTTTAAGCTTATCTTCAATATCCTCGGCAGACATGATATCTAGCCATTTTTGATGATCCTTATTGATGACATCCATGGTAATAGGTGCCCCTGTCGTCTTACCATGACGAACTCCAGAAGTAAAGACAACTTGGTCACTTTCAATCTTCATACGTCCACCACGCCCGTAACCGCCTTGGCGACGTTTGAGCTCCTCATTGATGTCTTCTGCAGTCAAAGGCAGTCCTGCTGGAATTCCTTCAATAATTGCTGTCAGACGAGGACCATGTGATTCTCCTGCTGTTAAATATCTCATACATTCTCCTTATTTTACTAAGTAATCTTTCATTTCTTCGAGAGAAACTGGGTGAATGGTCGCTGAACCAAGTTCTGGTACCAAGACTAACTTCATGGTATTGCCACGCGCTTTTTTATCATGAGTCAAAGCCTGATAGAGCTTGTCAACATCCCAGTTTTCATAATCAACAGGAAGACCAAACTTCTGACACATCTCTCGGATGGACTGAGTTATTCCCACTGGCATGAGTCCTTTTTCTTCGGCTACCTTAGAGACCTGAACCATTCCCATAGCTACTGCCTCACCGTGCATGACTTTTCCGTAACCAGCAGTTGCTTCAATGGCATGGCCAATTGTGTGACCAAAGTTGAGATACAAACGAATGCCATTATCCAACTCATCTTCAACTACCATCTTGCGCTTGACCTGGCAAGAATGCTCAATCAAACTCTCGGAATGTTCCAATATGCTTTCGACAGAACCATCCATATCAGATAATAGGTCCCAAAGCTCTGGATCTTCGATCAGGCCATACTTGATGACTTCACCCATCCCTTCAATCAGCTCTCTCTTACCCAAGGTCTCAAGAACAGTTGGGTCAATCAAAACACCATCCGGCTGAGCAAAAGTCCCCACCATATTCTTAGCAAAAGGAGTATTCACTCCTGTCTTACCACCGATTGAAGAATCCACCTGGGCTGTCAAACTAGTTGGAATTTGAACGAAATGAACTCCTCGCATGTAGGTTGAAGCCACAAAACCAGCCAAATCGCCAACTACACCACCGCCGAGGGCTACGATTCCATCACTACGAGTCATATCCTGTTTGACTAAAAATTCATAGACTTTTTGAACTGTAGTCAGATTTTTTCGTTCTTCGCCCTCTAAAAAGTCAAAAACTGCCACTTGAAAGCCAGCATCCTCCAAACTCAATTTAACCTTTTCTGCATAGAGTGAAGCCACACGGTTATCCGTTATGATAACAATTTTTTGTGGTTGCCAAAGTTCGCGCAACCATTTTCCTGCTTGAGATAAGCATCCTTTTTCAATCTGAATATCGTAAGGATGATGTGGAAGGTCTATTCTAATTTTCATAGCAGGTCTCCTTTTTCTTTATTGGTACTTTTGTTTTAGTGATTCCCAGATTTGATCTGTTGGCATTTCCTTGCCTGTCCATAACTCAAAAGCTTCAGCAGCTTGGTAAAGCAGCATGCCAAGGCCATTGATAGATTGATTTCCCTGGTTTCTTGCCCATTTTAAAAATGGTGTTTCAAAGGGTTGATAAATCACATCTGCTACCATGAGCTTCTCAGGTAAAACGATGCTGGTTGGGATCGGCTGAGAGGATCCATCCATGCCCACACTAGTAGCATTAACCAAGAGATCGGCTTTAGTGATGCTGTCTTGAAGATCTTGAACATCCTCTAATGCAAATAAATCTACTCTAAATCCAGTCGCATTCTGTATTTTTTCTAAGTAAGGTCTTGTTTTTTCCATGGATGAAGAACGAACAAAGACAGAAATCTGACTCACTCCATCCAAGATTGCCTGTGCCAAAATTGCCTTGGCTGCACCGCCTGCTCCTAACAAAACCAGTCTTTTCCTTGATATTTTAAAAGAAGGCAAGCTCTTAAAGAATCCCTTGCCATCTGTGTTATATCCAATTAATGTTCCTTCTCGATTCACAACTGTATTAACTGCACCAATTAAACAAGCCTCTGCGCTCAACTGGTCCAGATAAGGAATCACTTGTTCCTTATAAGGCATGGAAAGATTGATTCCAAACATCTGGTAGCGACGAATATTAGCAACTGTTTCTGCTAGTTCAGTCGCATCTACTTCCCAAGCAAGATAAACACCATTGGTATTGGTTGCTTCAAAAGCGCTATTGTGAATAAAGGGAGAAATGGAGTGTTTGATAGGATTTGCGACTACAGCTGCTAAACGTGTGTAGCCATCAATCTTCATTTAGAAGCTCCCTAATTTTTTTCATGCTAGATAGTGAAATTTGTCCTGGAGCACTAGCTTCATCTAGACTTGCAAAAGACCAGCTAGAACCGGTCACATCTGAAGTAATACGAGAGACCTTGCCCACTTTTCCCATAGAAATCGTTACATATTCTTGTTCAGGATTCAGTGTTTTAAAGCCACGTGTAAAGTTCATCAAATCCAACACATCCTGTTCTGTATTAGCCATAACAGCTATTTTTACAACTTTAGGATTTAAACTTGTTAACTCAGACAATATTTCCATTAGATTTTCAGGTGTCTCTTGGAAGTTATGGTAGCTCAAGACGAGATTTGGAAAGTCCAACATCTGATCAAAAACATCCTTGTAGCTAAAATACTCAAAATCAATATAATCTGGTTGATAAAGCTGTGCCACTTCCTTGATCATTTGAACATACTCTTCTGAAGAGAGCTCAATTTGACCACCCTCGGCACGAGTACGTAAAGTAAAAACAAGCTCACGACCTGCAAATTTTTCAAAAATAGCTGGCGCTACCTGCAAGATAGCTTCCTTGGGTAAGAAGTCTGCTCTCCACTCAATGATATCTGCATCATGATACCGCATAACATCAATAGCCTGAGCCTCTTCTATACTTCTTGGCATGACAGAAACAATTAATTTCATTTACTAACCTTCATGGTAATCACTTTGAGGTAATTACTACTTTCATCTTTTTCATTGTAGACAAAGTCTGCTGGAAGTCCATATTTATGAAGGACCTGATACTTTCTACCTGCAAATCCTTTGTCGATTTGTTCTGTGAATTTTTGACGGGAAACATTAGCAGCATTGGTACTGGCAATAATGATTCCACCTGGATTTAAAATCTCTAGGCTTTGGGAAATCAATTTATGATAATCCTTAGCTACAGAGAATGTTTGTTTTTTATTTCGGGCAAAACTAGGCGGATCCAGAACAATCACATCGTAGCTCAAACCTTTTCTTTTAGCATATTTAAAGTATTCAAAGACATCCATGACAAGCAGTCGATGATTGTCTAGACTCAAACCGTTGGCATGAAAATGAGCTTCTGATAGTTCTCTTGAACGTTTGGCTAGGTCTACAGAGGTTGTTTCACTAGCTCCCCCCATAGCTGCAGCGACTGAGAAGGCTGCTGTATAGGAAAACATATTGAGCAAGGATTTCCCCATAGCTAAACCATCAACTAAGCTCCCACGAACTTCATGCTGATCCAAGAAAATTCCTGTCATAAGGCCGTCATTCATAAAGACTTGGTACAAGACTCCATTCTCGAGAACAGTGAAATATTCAGCTGCTTCTTGACCATAGATATGGGCAGACTCATAGTCTAGACCTTTAAAGCGAATCTTTTCATAGGCACCTAAGACTTCCGGGAATACCTGAGAGAAGGCTGCTATAATCTCTTGGCGAAGACTATAAATATAGGAGTTATACCAAGAGAAAACAACATAATCTCCATAGAGATCCAGCGTCATTCCACCAAAACCATCACCTTCTTGATTAAACAAACGAAAGGCAGTTGTCAACTCATCTTGATAGTAGGAAGAACGTTTTAGTTTGGCTTGCTTAAACAAACTTTCAAAGAAGGTTTGTTTAAAAGAAATGTTCTGGTTGGTTACAAACCAACCAATTCCCTTATTTTGACGGGATAAATAAGCCTTTCCTAAAAATTCTTTGCTTTGGCTGAAAAGTTCAACTTCCTGATCAGTTTCAGATAAGTCTGGAAAATCAACTTCTTCCAAAAGAACCTGACCTTTGCGGAGTTTTTTTTCGACACGCCGACTGACGAATACTTTTTTCATAGATACAATTATATCAAATTTGTTGAAAATTCACAAAATAGAAACAACCTTTACTTTTTTACTCTCGTTTTAAAAAATGGTATACTAATACTCATTTAAAATTAGGAAGTAATTGTGTGAGAATCACAATAAAAGATGCTCTTCCGTCTTGGAGGAGCATTTCTTTTTATAAAATTTATCAAGCAAGCGACCAACTATCTCATCTTTTTTCTATTTCTGTCAATATGCGTGATAGATAGTAATGACAGCTAAATATAGCAAGACCAAGCAGGAGGATAAGAGCTCCTACTCCCAAGCTGATGGCAAGGATAGTAGAGAGAGACTGAACCAATAATAAGCTACCAATTACAAGGGCCATTAGGATTACACTATAAATAAGCAATAGAACCATTGTGACTATGCCATTTGAACGATTCACCAGGTCCGTAATACTAGTCCAATTAGTTGACAGGTTTTTCACGTCCTTAAAATAATGGCGACAAGCAAGGATAACACTGGCAAGAATCCATGCCGCAAGAAGGTAAATCATCGAAAGGATTGGCAAGCCTAAATAAAGGGAAAGACCAAGTAAAATCACGATAGGTAAAAAGGACTGAACAGCAAATATAATCCAAAATTTCACTTTCACATAACGAGCAAAGTCAAAGGGCAAACTCTTCAGAAAATCAAAATTTTCCCTCTCCAGAGATAGCCCGATTGAAGGTAGACTTGTGATATTGTTATTTAAAACTGCTATAAACACTCCTACAAAAAACAAGGGTAACCAGTATGGAGGATGAATATCTGGAACTAACTGAGAATCTCGAATTTTGGAAATCCATCCGATCATCATGATATAAGGAAGAAAGGCACTTGTAAAAAGCACTGTAATGACGCCAGTCCCCTGTCCCAATAGGGAGAGGTTGTAGCGTAAAACCATGCGGAAAAATCCCTTTTTAGTCGTTGAAATCCCATCTTTACTGCGACGTTCTTTTATGACTTTCTCCTCACTGTTAAGCAGGATAATGTCATAAAAACGAGGAAGAACCTTCTTTTTGGTCAGATAAAGTAAGAAGAGAGTTAGTCCTATCCAAGCGAGCAGACCCAGTATAGCCTCTGTCGAAAAAGGCTCCACTGCTATTTTGTAAAAGAGATGAATAGGATAAAGAAGAGGTGGAATGTCTCTAACTCTGTCAACTATATCTCCAGAAGTCGACTGTAGAAAGAAGACAAATAATAAAGGCGTGATAACCCCTATCCCAATCATCACATTCGCAAAAATAGACTGATACTTTCTAAAAACCGCAGTTTGAGCCAAGAAATGCACTGCCACTACCATCACTAGAGTCACAGAGACAAATAATAAGGCCAAGGACAGCAACATCAAGGGCAAACCCAGCCAAAGAGTAGGAGCTAGCCTAATATAGAGGACTAGAAAATAAGCTAGGATTGGTACAATTCCAGTTAGAGCTGGCAAGAGGACAGACAGTCCTTTAGCAATTATAATTTCTGATTTTTTAAAGGCATAGGGACTATAGGAGGCCAAGTCCTTACTCTCATAAAAGACATTGTAAAATGCAGTGAAAGACGTTGAAAAGGCAAGCACCAGTAAAATAGCAACCATGGTACTAAAAAAACTTGGCATTTCCTCAAAAGGAAAACGAAAGGCTAGATTAGAAAATAAGATGAGTAGCAACAAACTAGAAGCAAGATAAGAACGCAACAATTTCCCTGATACATCAACCTTTTTATCAGGATTCTTAGCTTGCTTCTTTCGTAGGTTAGCCAAATTAGCTTCTTTAGATGAATAGAGAATATTGATATCAACTAATTTTTTAATGACCTTGAGACGCATCTGTAACCTCCTCTTTTCTACCAGCAAGGCTAAGGTAGATACTTTCCAAAGACTGATCTGGGTGGTCTTTTCTCAAGTCCTCCACGCTACCACAATAAATCAAATGCCCCTTTTTCAAAATGGCAATCCGATCACAGACTTGCTCGGCTACCTCTAAGACATGGGTCGAAAACAAAACTGTTTTACCTTTTTGTGCATGTTCCTTCATCATTTGCTTCAAATCAAAGGCAGCCTGGGGATCCAAACCAGTCAAGGGTTCGTCCAAGACCCAAATATCAGGATCAGACAAGAGTGCCCCAATAACAAAAACTTTCTGACGCATTCCGTGAGAAAGGGTTTCAATAACCTGATAACGGTTTTCAGCAAAGTCAAAAACACTCAATAGCCTAGCTAGACTAGCCTCCAAGTCAGAGTTAGTCAGATCATAGGATGAAGCAATCAATTCCCAAAATTCATTGGCCGTTAAGCGTAAAAATAAGTCAGGCGAGTCTGCAACGTAACCAATCTTTCGTTTAATAGCCAAGCGATTTTCCGATAAATCTAAACCATCTACCAAGATACGACCACTGCTGGGTGAAATGATACTTACTAGGGATTTTATGGTGGTCGATTTTCCAGCACCATTATGGCCAATCAAACCCATAATCTCTCCATTTTCAATCTGCAAATTGAGATTGCTCAAAGCCTCTTTATCACCATACAACTTACTAACATTTTGAAATTCAATCATGGGCTGACTCCTATATTTATGTTCTTTATATTATTATATTAGCACTTTAGTACAAAATAATCAACACTTTTGATAAAATAGTCGAAAATATTTTTTAGATTTGCGCAAACGTTTGCGTATTCCCTGGCTTTGTGGTAAAATGATTGTCAAATTGTTAAGTATGAGGACTTTCTATGAAAAATCAAACCCTAATGCAATATTTTGAGTGGTACCTTCCCCACGATGGACAACACTGGACGCGACTTACCGATGATGCTGAGCACCTTGCAAATCTAGGAATTAGCCACATCTGGATGCCACCTGCCTTTAAAGCTACCAACGAAAAAGATGTCGGTTATGGTGTCTATGACCTTTTTGACCTCGGTGAATTTGACCAAAAAGGAACTGTGCGTACCAAGTACGGTTTTAAAGAAGACTATCTTCAAGCCATTCAAACACTTAAATCACATGGGATTCAACCTATGGCTGACGTCGTCTTAAACCACAAGGCAGCTGCCGATCATTTAGAATCCTTCCAGGTTATTGAAGTCGACCCAGAAGATCGCACAATTGAACTCGGAGAACCTTTTACCATCAATGGTTGGACAAACTTTACTTTTGATGGAAGACAAAACACCTACAATGATTTCCACTGGCACTGGTACCATTTCACTGGAACTGACTATGATGCCAAAAGACGGAAGTCTGGTATTTACCTTATCCAGGGAGATAATAAGGGCTGGGCCCACGAGGAATTAGTCGATAACGAAAATGGCAACTATGACTACCTCATGTATGCGGACTTAGATTTTAAGCATCCAGAAGTCATACAAAATATCTATGATTGGGCTGATTGGTTCATGGAAACGACTGGCGTAGCTGGTTTTCGTTTAGATGCAGTCAAGCATATCGACTCCTTCTTTATGCGCAATTTTATTCGCGATATGAAAGAAAAATATGGACAAGACTTCTATGTCTTTGGAGAATTCTGGAATCCAGACAAGGATGCCAACCTAGACTATCTCGAAAAAATTGAAGAGCGCTTTGACCTTGTCGATGTCCGCCTCCATATGAATCTCTTTGAAGCAAGCCAAGCTGGTGCAGACTACGATTTGCGTACCATCTTTAATGATAGTCTGGTTCAAATCAAACCAGATAAGGCTGTAACCTTTGTCGAAAACCATGATACTCAACGAGGACAGGCTTTAGAATCTACTGTAGAAGAATGGTTCAAACCAGCAGCCTATGCTCTCATCCTCCTACGTGAACAAGGGCTTCCTTGTGTCTTTTACGGAGACTACTATGGTATCTCTGGTCAATATGCTCAGCAAGATTTTAAAGAAGTTCTTAACTGTCTGTTAGCTATCCGAAAAGATTTGGCTTATGGAGAGCAGACGGACTACTTTGATGACCCTAATTGTATCGGTTGGGTTCGTTCTGGAGCTGACAACCAATCGCCTCTTGCCATTCTTATCTCAAACGCTCAAGAGAATTACAAAACCATGTTTGTAGGTCCAGAATGGGCTGATCATACTTTTGTTGATTTACTTGGCAACCATTCAGACCAAGTGACTATTAATGCTGAAGGATATGGTGATTTCCCAGTTGCTGAACGTTCTGTAAGTGTTTGGGGACTTACTTATTAAGAACACAAAAAAACTTGCCATTGGCAAGTTTTTTTATTGCTAAATATTAGTCTTTCCATAGATCCATGGCATTTTTAAAATCAGATGAAACCTGAACATTTTGAGGGTTTGTTGCCTCTCTATCTTGACGTTTCGCTTCTACCTGGGCTACACTCCTAATCCCTTCATGACGCCAGTTTCGTAGGATAGCTTGGATATATTTCCAATTTGGTTTACCATTCAAAACAGCTTCTCGTAAGGCTTCTTTTATCAAATCCGCACTAGTTCCGTCTTCTTTCAAACTCTTTTCCAAGTCTTCAATTTCAAATGGGCTCAATAGACGACCTAGCTCCTGTTGAAAAGTATCTACCAAGCTCTTTAAATCATTTGGAGCAGATTGCACCTGGTTTGGAGCTTGTTTTTCAAAAAGTTGGTCTAGGCGCTCCAAGGCAAGAGTTGCATCGAAGATTACTTCTATTTCGCCATTAAGTTCAATGGTTCGGTATTGAAGCAACCCTTTCTCAGTCAATCGTGAAATAGCCTGATTGACTTCAGTGACATTTTTGCCGATTTTTTCAGCAATCTGACTTGGAGACAATTCACCTAAAGCCGTTGTATTCTGTAGGTAAAAGAATTGCCAAACCAAGAAATCATCACTTGACGAGAACAGTCGATTGTAGTTTAAGAGCAGTTCACTTGGTAACACTAAGTTCCCTGATTTAAAAGCATCTAAATATGTCATAATTCCTCTTATAAGTATCCAAAATGAGACACATCATCTTCTACACTCTTCCACTCAAACGGCGTTTCTTGGTATACTGCATAATTTACCCAGTTACTGAAAAAGAGGGCTGCAGATGAACTCCACCTCATACAAGGAAGTTCATGAATGTCATCATTTTTGAAATAATTTTCTGGTATATGTGGATCTAAACCAGCATCTAGATCTCTAAAATATTCCTTTGCGAGCGTATCGCGATCATACTCTAAATGCCCAAAGCTATAGACTTCTCTCAAATCTCGACTCGCAAGGATAGAGACTCCTACCTCTTCTCCTGATGCTAAAATCTCTAGATTTGTTTTGTTTAGAATATCTTCTTTGTGGACTTCTGTATGGCGAGAATGAGGGGATACATATAAATCATCAAAACCTCTCAGTAGAAGATGACCTTCTTTCAAAACATCTTGAGAATAAATCCCAGAAAGCTTCTGGTCCATCTGGTATTTATCTACGCCATAGCGATAGTATAGACCCGCTTGTGCTCCCCAGCAAATATACAGGGTTGAAAAGACATGAGTCTTAGACCAATCGATAACCTTAGTAAATTCCTCCCAATAGTCCACTTCTTCAAAAGGGAGATGTTCAACTGGAGCACCTGTAATAATCAAGCCATCAAAATACTGGTCTTGAACTTCTGAGAAGGTCTTATAAAAAGTCTTCATATGCTCAGAACGAGTTGTTTTCGACTGATGACTTTCCATATATAAAAATTCAATATCTAACTGCAAAGGAGTATTGGCTAAATGGCGTAAAAGCTGAGTTTCTGTAACCATTTTCAGTGGCATCAAGTTTAAAATCAGAATTTTCAGTGGTCGAATATCCTGATGAGCCGCCCTCTGGTCATCCATGACGAAAATATTTTCCGTTCGTAAAATCTCAACTGCTGGTAATTTTTTATCAATTCGAATCGGCATAGAAATCTCCTTACTGTATCATATTGGACTCAAGTAAACATGGTATCGTCAACGAGGAAAAATGCTGACGTTTCTCTTTCCCTTTATTATACTGTATGAAGATATAGTTTTCAATTATAGTTTTTCTCTAACTAGATATAGCTTATTTTTATATCAAATGAAGAGAAAACAGCCCTAGGGACTGTTTTTCATTAATAATGCATCAGCACTTTATAGTCGTAATCTCCGATAGCTTCACGACCTTTGAGTTCATCCAGTTCGATCAAGAAGGCACAACCTGCTACGACTCCACCCAATTTTTCAATCATTTCGATGGTTGCTTTAACAGTACCACCTGTTGCCAAGAGGTCATCTACGATAAGAACACGTTGTCCTGGTTTGATAGCATCTGCGTGCATAGTCAAAGTGTCAACACCATATTCTTTTTCGTAGTCCGCTGAAATGACTTCACGTGGCAACTTGCCAGGTTTACGAACAGGCGCAAAACCAATTCCCAACTCAAAAGCGACTGGACATCCAACGATAAATCCACGAGCTTCTGGTCCTACGATCATATCAATCTTTTTATTAGTAGCATATTGAACAATTTCACGAACAGCGTAACTGTAGGCATTTCCATCTGCCATCAATGGGCTAATATCACGGAAAGTAATTCCTTCTTGTGGGTAATTTTCAATACTTGCAATGTAATCTTTTAAGTTCATAGCATTTCTTTCTTTTAAAGTTTTTACTCCCTATTATACCATAATTCCTAGAAAAGCAAAATAGAAAGAAGCCTTGGAATATCCTTCCAAAGCCCCTCAGTCCTTCATAAAATTCAGAGATTCACTCGCTCAATGAAATCTTTACTTCTTTTTGCTTTTAGAGTTTTGGTTTCGTTGACGATTTTTTTCGATGCGCCACTCTCGCTCAAAGTAAGACATGGTTTCAAATACTCTCTCTGGCAAGCCAACATCCAGCAAATAGATTGGGATTTTCAAAACGTTAGAATGTTTTGAACTTGTAAATCTACTTCGAAGACGATACCAGAAAAAGTTGGATTTTAAAAGTTCCTTGTCATAAAACTGAACCTCAATCATATAAAAATCCCTTGCATTTCTACTACCCTTAATTCTCGTGAGAGCAAACTTTTCTACCTGTCCCCAGGAATAAAACTGCCAGTCTTTCTTTGGATATGGCTTATAGGAAAATCCTTGAGCCGTACATTTCAAATACTCTTTATCAGAAAAAAGCAGTCGCAAACGTTGATACAAAATGAAGCCAACGATGAGGATTAAGCAACCAATAAAGAGAATGAAAGCCACCAATCCCGCAGGTGCTTCTTCGGGATAGCTCAGCAAAAACGAAAGGATCCAAAGTAGAAGAGCCAATTCTAGTAGGTAAAGAATAAGGCTCAAAACGATTTTCTTACTACTCCATTTAATAATTGTTTCTTCCATTATACTAACTCACTTAAATATTCATAGCGTTCATATTTTTCCAGCAAGTCTTCATTTTTCTCGTCTAATTCTTTTTGAAGGGTAGCTAGTTTCCCAAAGTCAGAACCATTTGCTAGCATTTCTTCCTCTATAGAAGTGATGCGGTTTTCTAAGGCTTCGATATCACCTTCAATACTTGCCCACTCCTGCTTTTCTTGGTAAGTCATCCGTTTCTTTTCTTCACGTACTTTGACGACTTTTTCCTTCTCAACTTTTTGACTTTGTGTTACTGCTTCTGCTTCAAAGGCCTTTTCATCTAGATAATCTGTATAATGGCCAAAGAAAGGACGGATGGTTCCATCTTCAAAAGCAAGAATCTTAGTTGCTACTTTATCAAGGAAATAGCGGTCATGACTAACTGTCAAGACTGGTCCTGCAAAACCTTGTAAGAAATTTTCTAGAACTGTTAAGGTCGCAATGTCTAGATCATTTGTCGGCTCGTCCAAGAGAAGCACATTGGGTTTTTCAAGGAGTAATTTGAGGAGGTACAGACGCTTCTTCTCTCCACCTGACAGCTTCTCAATCAAGGTGCCGTGCGTTGAACGAGGGAAAAGAAATTGTTCTAGTAATTCTGCAATGGATGTCGTAGTACCACCGCTAGTCTTAACCTCTTCTGCT
>CAKPXD010000003.1 GCA_934201655.1 uncultured Streptococcus sp.
GTTCCAGCGACGAGTTTGGTGACCAAAGTGTACACCAGCCTCAAGAAGTTGTTTCATTGAAATTACTGCCATGAGTATTTCTCCTTTTTGTTTTTTCCTCTTCTCGATTTCAGCTTGCAAAACAACCCAAAGGCAACAGTTTCACAATTCATCAAGAATGAGTATTATCGTTCACACGACAAAGTTCATTTTACCACAATTTCTCAATATTATCAAGCTATTTTGATGGTTTTTTAGCAGAACTTCTCAATTTTAAGACAAGAAAAGAGACTCGGAAAGAGTCTCAATTTTTTCATTAGTTTGGATAGATGTAAGTAACATAACCTTCAGAAGTTGTAGTTGGGTTGAACCATCCACGTTTGTTACCGATTGTACGATCTCCACCGTAGTTAGATTCTGATACTTGGATACTTGATGATGATGAAACAGCTGTAACAACCGCTACGTGTCCATAGCCACCATCATTCCAACATGCAATCGCACCAACTTGTGGTTGAGAACCAGTACGGAAACCTGCTGCAGCTGCACTTGTTGCCCACTGCGCTCCGTTACCCCAGTAATCTCCAGCCCAAGGTGCCAATGTTTTAGCTCCCCATGTACATTCACCTGTTGGATAACTTGAAGCGTTTGTACTATATGTAGGACGTTGGCTTACAGGAGTTGGTGCAGGTGTGTAACTTGAGTCATCATCTGATGAAGATGAAGAACTTGAAGTTGCTTGTACTTGTGCTGCAAATGTTGTGTTTGCTGAAGCTGCAACTGTTTGTTGTTGACTTGTTTGTTGAGCTTTGTAAGCTGCTTCTGCTTCTGCCGCTGCTTTTGCTTCTGCCTCAGCTGCCGCCTTTTTCTCTAGCAAGGTAGCTTTTTCACTTTCTGCAGTAGCTTTTTCTGCTGCAAGATTTAACTCAGCCACTTTCAATTCAGCTTGTTTTGTTGTCAAAGCTTGGGCGTCATCTGCAAGTGTTTGTTGGTTGGCAATAACTGTGTTGATTGCCTCATTGTTAGCAACTTGTTTCTCAGCAATAGCTTTTTTATCTTCTTTTTGTTGTTGCAACATTTTGTTGTTAGCTGATACAATTTCACTCATAGCTGCTACACGAGAAATAGCTTCTGTGATTGAGTTAGAGTTAATAATTGTATTAATGTAGCTTGTAGCAGTTCCGTTAGTTTGTGCACTACGAGCTTGGTTTTCAAGCGATTCATTACGAGCTACGATATTTTTTGAAAGCTCTGTGATTTCACCTTCAAGTTTTTTAGATTCTTCTTGAAGAGTTTCATTCTCAGTTTGCAACTTTTCTTGTTCTGTTTGAATAGCTGTAACTTGAGTTTGAATCTCATCAACTTGTTTTTGAGCTTCCTTTTGTTGCGTTGTCAACTCACTAATTTTGCTATCTTGAGCTGCAATTTTTTCATCTGTTGTGTTAGCTTTAACACTTGAAAGAACAGCTCCTTGTGAAACCAATACTGTACTTAACAAAAGTGATGCTAGAATTTTTTTCTTCATATGTATAAATACTCCTTCTTAAAAAAGACAATACTAGTATATCAAAAAAAGGCCTAATAAATATTACGCCTTTATTACAGTTTTGTTTCTTTCTTATAGATATATTTTTTCAAAAATATATTGGAAAACTATCATCCATATAAAATTCAATATCATAGTAGGACCCAGACTATAAACTATAAAAACAGGTAGATTTTCAGCAGTCAATCCTACCAGGTGTGCTAGGATAAAGCTAGCAAATTCAAATGTAAAAGTCATCATTAAAATAGCTAATAATCTTGTCCATCTATTTAACAAAATAACAGAGTTGCTTTTATATACGATTGCTCCAATAATCACAAAAAGAAGACTGGCTATCCCTATCAGATGGAAGAAATAGATATCGTATATAAGTCCTAGAACCAAGCAATAGGCCAAAAACAGATATTCTGATACTTCTATTGTTTCGAATAATAAAAAGATGAAGATAAAGTGGCTTACAATTTGAAGATGTGGAAAAAAGCTATTTACAAATTGTCCTAAGTGGCTATCTATTAAAATGATTACGGGTAAGAGCAAAAACATCCCTATTTGCTTAAAAAGTCTCATGATGGATTCCCCACTAACTCTACGACTTTAAGATTCATTGGATCAGCTTGCATTTTAACCATAACTTCTCTTGTCAGATAATCATTGGTAGGGGTCACAGATACGACTTCTCCTACAGGAATGTCTGTGACATTGAAGTTCCCCAAACCTCCAGTTACTACTTTATCACCTTGACTAATATCTCCACTATTATTTAGCTGACTAATTTTCAGTAGTTCTTTTTCCTTGTCATAGCCAACGATAATACCATAAATACTACTAGATCCATGCTGAATTTTAACAGAAATTTTCTCTGTATTTTCAGCATTTGTTAATAAATTGACCACAGTTGAGTTGTCTTCTACTTTTTCAACGCTTCCAACCAATCCTCCACCAGAAACAACAAGCATACTAGTTGTTACACCTTGTTGCGAACCAACATTAACTGTTAATTCTTGTTTCCAAGTCGCCGGAGTTCTCATGATAACATCCGCAGCAATTAGCTTAGTCGCATTCAATTTTGACTTCATATCTAGTAATTGACGCAGTTGTTCATTTTCTTCTTTTAAGCGATCTGCTTCATTCTTTTCCTTTTCCATTTGATAGAATTCTTTTTTGAGAGTTTCATTCTCATTGTAAGCTCTCGTCAAATTTCCTAAATCTGACTTTGTAGATTCTAACCATTGAAATGGTTTTTGCACAATTCTATCTATCAGAGAAATGCCATCTCCAGCTTTTGTCACAACTGTACTTGATTTCGTCATTACTAAAAGAACAGAAACTACTAACACAACGACAAATAGAACAATGATATATTTTGATTTTTTAAAATGGTTCATACCTCTACCCTATCTCATTCTATACTTCACTTTAGGATTTCAACAAAAATAGAATCAAACCCAACACACATACAAGGAGTAAGGCCACACTATCTCTATTCATCCAATTCAACTGCCGGTACTGACTGCGTCCGTTCCCACCTTGATATCCTCTAGCCTCCATGGCTGTAGCAAGAGAATCCGCTCGTTTCAAACTAGTAGCGAATAAAGGAATCAAAATAGGAATCATAGCCTTAACTTTTTGGATTATATTCCCTTCTCCAAAATCAACACCACGCGCCTTTTGAGCGTTCATAATTCGAATCGTATCATCCATTAAGGTTGGTACAAAACGTAAACTCATAGACAACATGAGTCCGATTTCATGAACAGGAACCTTAAATCTTTTCAAGGGTCCAAGCAAGGACTCAACTGCTGTAGCCAAGCTTAATGGCATGGTTGTCAAGGTAAGCAAAGTTGAGAAAAAGATAATCAACACAAAGCGGCAAAAAATAATTCCCGCCTGCTCAATGCCATGACTCGTGATTTTAATAAACCCCATCTCGAACAAGACATCTCCACCAGAGATAAAGAAAAGTTGAAAAAGGGTTGTAAAAGCAATCAGAAAAAACATGGACCGCAAACCTTTTATGAAAAAGGATAAGGGAACCTCAGATAAGGCTACAAATATACCTGTTACAACGAAAAGGATCAGATTAGTTATTGGATTATTGGCCCAAAAAACGATCATAATCAATAAAATCATTGCCACTAACTTACTACGAGGATCCAAACGATGAACAATCGAATTTCCTGGTATGTAACGACCTAAAATCATGTTATCCATTAATGAACTCCTTAAACTCCTCTATCGTTATCGGCAATTGTTTAAAAGAAACTCCTCGTTCAGCTAGCCTTTGAGCAAATCTTGTGATTTTTGGAACACCTAATTGGATTTTTTCCATGAATTCGACATTTTGAAAAACAAGACTTGGCTTCCCACTCTTGACCAATTTTCCTTTTTCCATCACATAAACTTGGTCAGCAAATTCGGCCACGTCATCCATCAGATGGGTCACTAAAACAATCGTGATACCATCCTGATGAAGTTTTTTAAACAAGGACATTAACTCTTTTCGACCAATTGGATCCAAACCAGCTGTTGGCTCATCTAAGACCAAAATGCTAGGCTCCATCGCCAAAATACCAGCAATCGCAACCCTTCTCATTTGTCCGCCTGAAAGTTCAAAGGGACTACGTCCAAAGAGTGACTCATCAATCCCTACTAAAGCTAGTTTTTCACGCGCAATAGCTTCTGCCTCTTCTACAGAAACTCCAAAATTTTGAGGTCCAAAAGCCACATCTTTTAAGACAGTCTCCTCAAAGATTTGATTTTCTGCAAACTGAAAGACTAAGCCCACTTGTTTGCGAATTTGACGAATTTGCTTATTGACGGATGTTGATGTAATTAATGTATCAAAGACACGAACACTTCCCTTTGTGGGAACCAACAAACCATTCAAAAGTTGAAGAATTGTAGATTTCCCGCTTCCTGTATGCCCAATAATTGCTGTATAAGATCCATCCTCTATTGACAAATTAACATCGGACAAGGCAGCTGAGGCAAAGGGGGTACCTTCCTGATACGTATAACTCACATTGTCTAGAATAATTCCCATAAAGCCTCCTCGAGCTCCTCTTCGGTCAGGTAGTGCTCTGGTAATTTCAAGCCACTAGTACGTAGCGATTCTTTTAATTGGTTGACAAAGGGTTGATCTAAACCAATTTGATCTAAATCTGACCTAGAAAATAGTTCTCTAGGAGTACTAGTTGATTCGATTTCTCCTTTTTTCATCACCAAAACACGGTCACTCATGGCCACCTCATCTAGGTCATGCGTAATGGAGATTACTGTCATTTGGTGATCTTGGCGAATCTTTTGGACAATCTTAATCAACTCTAGTCGTCCCTCTGGATCCAACATGCTTGTAGCCTCATCCAAAATTAAAATGTCTGGTCGCAGAGCAACAACTCCTGCGATAGACACTCTCTGTTTTTGGCCACCTGACAAGCGAGCTGGTTCCTTTTTAGAAAATTCAGCCATCCCAACTAATGACAGAGCTTCAGAAACTCGCTTCTTCATCTCTTCAAGTGGAATCCCTTGATTTTCAAGCCCAAAAGCAACGTCATCTTCTACGGTTGCCCCCACGAATTGGTTATCAGGATTTTGAAATACCATACCAATCTTACGTCTTTTTTCCCAGACGTTTTCCGGAGTTAGGCAATCACCGTCTATCCAAATTTCTCCAGATTCCGCTTCTAGCAAACCGTCAATCAAGCGAACAGTTGTTGATTTTCCACTACCATTATGACCAACGATAGACAACCATTCTCCACGTTTCACGTGAAACGAAATGTTATGAACATCATAGTGTTCTTGATCTGCCTGGTATCGAAATGACAGATTCTTAATTTCAATAATCGATTCCATATCTAGCGAAAGGTTCCTTTAAACAAATACGTGCTTCCCTTGAAGTAATCATAACCAGAATAAACTGTAAAGAACAAAGCGATATAAAGAGTTATCTGACCAAGTAAATTCCAATGAAATAACAAGAAGATAATCGCAAACATCTGGCTAAATGTTTTGATTTTTCCTGGCATTGCTGCAGCTAAAACAGTTCCACCAGTTTCAACTAAGAGTAGGCGCAACCCAGTAACAGCAAGTTCTCGGCAAATGATAACAGCTACTACCCAAGCAGGAGCCATATTTAGACCTACTAGCATGATAAATGCTGACATAACTAACAATTTATCTGCCATTGGATCTGCGAATTTCCCAAAATTGCTAACTACTTGCCATTTTCTAGCTAAATAGCCATCTAGATAGTCAGTGATACTGGCAATGGCAAAAATAATTGCTGCTATTTTATGTAACACAGGAGACTGTCCAAATGATAGAAGAAGAAGAACAAAAATCGGAATAAATAAAATTCTACCAAGCGTAAGTATGTTAGGAATATTCTCTTTTTTCATGTTATCCTTCCTTAATTTGAACTTAATTTCAATGTAATCCAGCCAGTTTGACCAGTTAATTTCGAAGTATCAATTTCCTGATTATCGATCTTGATTTTCACGCCTTTGACAACACCTAATGTGATAGTTACTGGAGAGCCTTTAGAAACTGTTGTTTTGGCCATCTTATTATTAGGCTCAAGAGTAGTTCCTCCAGCTAATTCAGTATCTGAAACACTAATCCAACTTGTTGCATCCGTCACAGATAGTTGAAGTTCGGCAGTATCTTTAGCAGTTTTATATTCTACCGATATAACATCTCCCTGACCAGAAACCGTCACAGTAGATGCGTCGCTAGAACTTGATGGGTTAGTAGTTTGATTGCTAGTTGTTGTTTCACTACTTGTTACACTTGTTGTCGTAGTCACAACATTATAGTTGGCTGAAGTTGTTGCTGTTGGTTGTGTTTGAATATAATTCCAAACATAATAAGAAACAAAAATTATAATAGATAAGGAGAAGAGAATAAAGTAAAACAGAGGGAGCAAGGAACGTTTCTTGCGATTAGAACGTCTACGACCTGATAGTTCTATCTCATCAACATCAACTTCCTCATAGGTAATCATACTCCCTGAATCATATGCATCTAAAACAAGGTTTTCATCCAACTCAACTGCCCAAGCATACTTCCTCAAAAAAGAACGTGTATAAAAAGGGCTTGGCAATTGGTCGAAATCATCTGATTCTAAAGCCTCAAGCAGATTCAGTTGAATGTCTGTCTTGCGCTGCAATTCCTCTAAACTCAAACCTTGATTGATTCTTGCTAAACGTAACACTTCACCAATTGTTTTTTTTCTCATACTTACCATGCCTTCTTTCTAGTTTATTTTATATTTCGATGGCTATAGTGGAAAAATTGTAAATTCAACTATTTCACTATTGTCGATAAAATGACGTCCTACCTCAAGAACATCATCCAAGGTCATTTCCTGTATAATCTTTGGTAAATCAAACAGGGTTGTTTCGTCAGAATGTGACTGATATTGGGTCGCAATAAATTCTAAAGAGTTCATACTATGGATAAATTCTCCATAAATTTCACTTTTGATTAAATCAAGATGTTCTTCCGAAATATCTGCATCAGTAACAAAACTCTGAATTGCCTTTCGGAATTGATGCGAAATAGCAACAGGTTCCTTTGTGTCCATTGTCAGCATCAAAAAGTTAAAACGTCGATTGATTTCAACTTCTAAAGATAATGAAGAATCTAATTTCCCGGTTTCATACAAACTCTGAAATCTTTTAGAGGTCCAACCAAACATCATCGTAAATAACGCTCTTAATAGAACGCTATATCGATAGCAGTCCTGATGGCCCATATCAGAATTCGTTCGAACTCCTATTGCTAATTTAGGTGATGCAACATCCATACGAATGCTCTCAACCTTCTTTACAGGGTGTAAAGCGATTGGTTCTTTTGGATTTTGAACTATACAACCTCCAACATCCTTTTGCGAGAAATAATTCTGTATCAACTCTAAATCAAAATTTCCAACGAGGAAAATTTGGCTATTGACAGGAGTGTAAAATTCATCAAAATTGTCCCGTAGATCCTCTAAACTAATATCTTCTATCGAATCTTCAGTCCCAACAATATCTGAAGCTAGTGGAGTTGCCGGATATAGATTTGCAAGTGTTTTAAAGAACAAGCAAGAATCAGGATCATCCTGATACATTTCGCGTTCTTGTTGAATAATATCCTTTTCTCGTTCAACAGATTCTTCAGTAATGTTAAAGCTAGTAACAAGCTCGTCAAGCAAGTCCAAACACTCAGCGACATTGTCAGAGGTTGAAAAAAGATAACTTGTATTTGTAAAACTTGTAAAAGCGTTACTTTCTGCACCTAATTTGGTAAATGCAGCCATGATATCTTCAGAATTTTCTCTTTCAAAAAGTTTATGTTCTAAAAAATGAGCAATCCCTTTAGGATATATTTTCTTTTTACTATCCCTAGCTGTAAACTCAGTGTCAACTGAACCAACATAGACAGTTACTACACCATAAACTTCGTTAAAATCATTTTTAGGAAGTAAAGAAACTGTCAATCCGTTTTCTAATTTTGCTTGATAAAGAGTTTCTTTTACAGCAGGATAATATTTCTCTTGAAAAGTAACTCTAGTCATTCTGCTCCTTCCATAAAATAGATAGCCTGCAATTTCAAACTAGATGCCGCCCTACAGATTTCATCCTTGTCAACCTGCTCTAGTCTCTCTATCAAAGTATCCAGTTCTAAAGCCGATTTACCAAAAAAGAGGCTTAAGTATTCTCTATCTATAATCGAATCTTGATTATCCTGACTCAACAACATCGTCCTACGAATCATTTCCTTAGTTTGATTAACTTCAGCATCTGTAAATCTACCATTTTTGATAGCTAACAATTGATCATTCATCAATTTTCTTACCTTGTTTCGGTTTTGACGATTTATCCCAGCAAACAATCTTAAAAATCCACTAAAGAGATCTAAGTGACTAGAAACAGTGTAGGCCAACCCTTCCTTTTCCCTAACTTGGGTAAACAATTTAGAGTGCGGGAAAGCTCCAAGCAAACCATTCACAAGAAGCAAGGCCATCTTTTGATCATCTCCATAACCAATTGTGCTATGATAACCCATTTCTAGAATAGACTGACCTAGGTTTTTCCTAGCAAATCCTTCTCTAAGAACAATTGAATAACCTTGCTGATATTGAATGTTTACAGTTTCTTTACGACCTGTCAAGTTAAATTTCTTCAAGTTTTCTAAGACTTCAATTTCATTAAAATCACCTAAAAAGAATAAATCAATTCTATCTTCCTTCAGCATTTTTTGAAAACTTGAATAGCAAGATTTAGAAGTCTCTTCAGAAATTCTGGCAATTAAATCTCTAGGAACTAACTGCATTGATTCCTCTTGGAAAAACAACTGATCCAATTCTTTATGCGCAAAGAAGAAAGGATCCTCTAATTCTGATTCTAGTCTCGCCAACAATTGTTTTTTTTCAATTTCAAAGGCATTGTTCTCAAATTCATCTTCATTTGACAATGGATTAAATATGACTTGATACAATAATTCTAAAATCTGAGCAGTTAAGACGTTTTTCTTACTTAAAAATTCATCTCGAACATAAGTCAAACTCACGTCTACTAAGTGACTTTGCCCCCTTCTATACGCATGAGTTGACAAATCTGCTCCATACAATGCTGCCAGATGTTTTCTAAGAACCTGAGCAGTTGGATAGCCTTTATTAGCAGTTTCAAGCATACTGGCACTTAGCATGCGACCAGAAATTAAATCCAGAGATAATGGAGCTGTGAAACGCATGGTTATTTTATTTGTCTTAAACTTTTTAGATTGGATAAAATGCACTGCAATTCCAGGGAATAACTCCATCTTTTACCTCCTTTTACATAGAGTTCTATTATACCATGAAAACGAAAATTTTTCCCGTTCTCTTTGACTCTTTTGAAATTAAAATCGTTTTCATATCAGTTGTTTCTTCTCAACTATTTTGTGCAAAATATGGTATAATACCAAAGATTGAGGTGAACTATGGAATACAAATTATTTGAAGAATTTATTACTCTCCAAGCTCTTTTGAAAGATCTTGGAATCATCCAAAGTGGCGGTGCTATTAAATCTTTTTTAGCGGACCATCTTGTATATTTTAATGGAGAATTAGAGAATCGTCGAGGCAAGAAAATTAGAATCGGGGATTCTATTGAAATTCCTGATTTAAAAACTCAAATTATTCTAGTTAAACCAACATCAGAAGAACTAGAGGAGTTTCGTCTAGAAAAACTTGAGAAAGAACGTGTAGCTAAGCTTGTCAAGGAAATGAATAAAAAAGTTCAAAAAAAGCCAACAAAAAAAGCTCAAGCAAAAAAAACAAAACCTACACCACGTTTCCCAGGTAGATAAATATGTGGCTGAAAAATCTATCCATTAAACAATTTCGTAACTATCGAGATGTCGAAGTTAATTTTAATCCAAAATTAAATGTATTTGTTGGCCGAAACGCTCAAGGAAAAACCAATCTTCTTGAAAGTATTTACTTTTTAGCCTTAACGAGAAGTCATCGAACTAAGACTGATAAAAATTTAATTCAATTTGAAGAAGAACAACTGCAAGTTTCTGGAATCTTGCAAAAGAAAACAGCAAGCATTCCACTTGAAATTGACCTAACACAAAAAGGGCGAATTACTAAAGTGAATTACTTAAAACAAGCTCGCCTATCAGACTATATTGGTCATATGAATGTTGTCTTATTCGCTCCAGAAGATTTACAACTTGTCAAAGGCGCTCCGGCCATTCGTCGTAAATTCATTGACATAGAATTAGGGCAAATTAAACCGATTTACTTGTCAGACCTGTCAAGTTATAAGCACGTCCTTAAACAGAGAAATACCTATCTCAAATCTACACAAAACATAGATGAGACTTTCCTAACTGTTCTTGATGACCAACTGGTAGAGTATGGCTGTCGTGTAATGAATCATCGAGCTGACTTTATCCAGAAAATGGAACTCTTTGGCAAGAAAAAACATTTTGACATCTCAAATCAGTTAGAAGAGTTGTCAATCCGTTATCAACCTTCTGTAAACTTTGTTGACAAGGAAAATTTGGCTGAATCTTTCCATATAGCACTTCAAAAAAGTAGATCCAGAGATTTATTTAAGAAGAATACTGGAGTTGGTCCTCATCGAGATGATATGATTTTCATGATTAATGGAATGGAAGCAAGTTTCGGAAGTCAAGGGCAACATCGTAGCTTGGTGCTTTCTATAAAACTTGCTGAAATCGAATTGATGGAGAGCATTACCAAAGAATCTCCCATTCTTTTGCTTGACGATGTCATGAGTGAACTTGACAATACTCGTCAACTTAAATTATTGGAAACTATTTCTCATAACATTCAAACTTTTATTACAACTACTAGTTTAGACCATCTTCAAAACTTACCTGATAACTTGAGCGTCTTTACAGTAGATAATGGTCAATTGACTGTAAATTAAACTTTACATCTTTGTAAAATAAAAAAATCTCCCGTTTAACAGGAGATTTTTTTATTACATTGAATAGTTTGGTGCTTCATTAGTGATTTGCACATCGTGTGGATGGCTTTCTTTTAGACCCGCACCTGACATTTCGATAAACTGAGCATTGTCATGTAATTCTTTTAAGTTAGCAGCACCACAGTAACCCATACCAGAACGAATACCACCAATCATTTGGAAAACAATATCAGCTGCTGCACCTTTATAAGCAACACGACCTTCGATTCCTTCTGGAACCAGTTTGTTTGCTTCATTGACAGAACCTTGGAAGTAACGGTCGCTTGAACCTTTCTTCATAGCAGCAATTGAGCCCATACCGCGGTATGTCTTGAACTTACGTCCTTGGAAGATTTCAGTTTCACCTGGAGCTTCATCTGTTCCTGCAAACATTGAGCCAAGCATTACTGCATTTCCTCCGGCAGCAAGAGCTTTAACAATATCTCCAGAATACTTGATTCCACCATCAGCGATAATTGTTTTGCCATATTCACGCGCAACTGCTGCTGCATCGTAAATTGCTGTTACTTGAGGAACTCCTACACCAGCAATAACACGAGTTGTACAGATTGAACCTGGGCCAATACCGACTTTAACAACGTCAACACCTGCATCATAAAGAGCACGTGCTCCTTCAGCAGTAGCGATGTTCCCAGCAATCAATGTACGGTCTGGGAAGTGCGCACGAATTTCAGCGATTTTACGGAGAACCCCTGCAGAGTGTCCGTGTGCTGTATCGATGACAATGGCATCTGCCCCTGCTTCAAAGAGGGCTTCAGCACGTTCAAATGTGTCAGAAGTAACACCTACCGCACCAGCGACTAGAAGACGGCCGAATTCATCTTTTGCAGCATTTGGAAATTCGATTACTTTTTCAATATCTTTAATGGTGATTAAACCAGATAGACGTCCTTCCTCATCAACTAGAGGTAATTTTTCAATACGGTGTTCTTGAAGAATACTCTCTGCAGTTTTTAAGTCTGTACCAACCGGAGCAGTAACTAGGTTTTCACTAGTCATGTGTTTTGAAATTGGTTGATTGTAGTCAGAAATGAAACGTAGATCTCGGTTGGTCAAAATACCAACTAACTTACGGTTTTCTAGAGTTTCAACCACTGGGACACCACTGATACGGTAACGGCCCATGAGTTCATCTGCTTCAGCGATTGTATGTTCAGGAGTCAAGAAGAATGGATCAATGATAACACCATTTTCAGAACGTTTTACCTTACGAACTTCGTCAGCTTGTTGCTCAATAGACATGTTTTTATGGATAACTCCAAGTCCACCTGCACGCGCGATTGCAATGGCCATTTGGCTTTCTGTTACAGTGTCCATTGCAGCTGTAATAATTGGGATATTTAAAGTCAAATTATCTGCCAATTTTGTTGTTAAATCCGCATCATTAGGCAACACATGACTCTCTGCTGGAATTAGCAATACATCATCAAAGGTAAAACCTTTTTTCAAAAATTTAGTGTCCCAATTAGACATTGAAGTTTCCTCTTTTCTTTCTTTATTGAGCTAAACGCTTTTTGTATTGTATCTATCATACCATTCTATGAAAATTTGTCAATTAAATTTATAAGAGAATAAATAAAAAACTATCCCTCTTATTTTAAAGAAGAAATAGTTTTATAGTTCATATTTTATCCATTAGTGAAAGTAATTTAGACCCATTGCAGCTTTTACTTCTGATAGTGTTTGCCCAGCAACTTCTCGAGCTTTTTCACTACCTTTTTGGAGCATATTATAAACCTCACCCATATCTTTAGCATATTCTAGGCGACGTTCACGGATTGGACCAAGTTCACGTTCTAGGATTTCAAGTAGATAACGTTTGGTCTTAACATCACCAAGGCCTCCACGTTGATAATGTTCCTTCATTTCAGCAATTTCTTGAGCATCCTCAGGTCGACCGAATACGTCCAAGTAATGGAAAACCATATTTCCTTCAATCTTACCTGGATCCTCAACACGAATATGGTCTGGATCTGTATACATACTCATTACTTTTTTACGCAAAGTATCTGCATCATCAGCTAGGTAAATTCCATTATTAAGTGATTTCGACATTTTGGCATTACCATCAAGACCTGGTAAACGTCCCGCACCTTCGTGCTCAGGGTAAATTCCTTCTGGTTCTACTAAAACATCACAGTTATAGGCATGGTTGAAAGAACGCACAATTTCACGTGTTTGTTCAATCATCGGCTTTTGATCATTCCCTACTGGAACCAAGTTAGCCTTAAATGCTGTAATATCTGCTGCTTGCGCAACTGGATAAACTAAAAATCCAGTTGGAATACTTTCTCCAAAGCCTTTTTGAGCAATTTCAGTCTTTACGGTTGGATTTCGTTCCAAGCGAGCTAATGAAACTAGGTTCATATAATACATAGAGAGCTCTGCCAATTCTGGAATCTGGCTTTGAATGAAAATCGTTGCTTTGTTAGGATCTAATCCCACTGCAAGATAGTCCAAAGCAACATTCCCAATAGACTCTACAATAGTTTGTGGATCTTTTGCATGGTCTGTTAGTGCTTGCTGGTCAGCTAAAAAAACAAACATGTCATATTTATTTTCTTCTTGTAGTAAGACACGATTTTTCAAACTACCAACGTAGTGCCCAATATGTAATTTCCCCGTTGGACGATCTCCTGTTAAAATAATGGGTTTACTCATCTTATTCTCCTTTGATATGGTCCTTTCAATTATAGCATTTTTTTAATAAAAAGACAGATAATTTTTTTATTGAAACAATAGAGATGTTACCCCTTTCAATCGTAAAGGGGTTGTCAACTTTGTTTACAAAAAATTGACAAATAAAAATTTGAATAATTGATGATTTTCTAGTAGAATTAGAGTATTACATATAATAGGAGAAAAACTTTGCTAACAGTATCTGATGTTTCACTACGTTTTAGTGATCGTAAACTTTTTGATGATGTAAACATCAAATTTACAGAAGGAAATACCTATGGTTTGATTGGGGCCAACGGTGCTGGAAAATCAACCTTTTTAAAAATTTTAGCTGGAGATATTGAACCGACAACTGGGCATATCTCTCTTGGACCAGACGAACGTCTTTCAGTACTTCGTCAAAATCACTTTGACTACGAAGATGAGCGTGTTATTGATGTTGTTATCATGGGTAATGAAAAACTATACAACATCATGAAAGAAAAAGACGCCATTTATATGAAAGAAGATTTTTCAGAAGAAGATGGTGTTCGCGCAGCTGAACTTGAAGGAGAATTCGCTGAACTAGGTGGTTGGGAAGCTGAGAGTGAAGCTTCACAACTCTTACAAAATTTGAATATTCCAGAAGAACTTCATTACCAAAATATGAGTGAACTAGCAAATGGCGACAAAGTAAAGGTTCTCCTTGCTAAAGCCCTCTTCGGTAAACCAGATGTCCTTCTTTTGGACGAGCCAACCAATGGTCTGGATATTCAATCCATCACTTGGCTAGAGGATTTCCTAATCGACTTTGATAATACTGTCATTGTCGTATCCCACGACCGTCACTTCTTGAATAAAGTATGTACTCACATGGCTGACCTGGACTTTGGAAAAATCAAACTCTATGTCGGAAACTACGACTTCTGGAAGGAATCTTCTGAGCTTGCTGCTAAATTGCTAGCAGACCGTAATGCTAAAGCAGAAGAAAAAATCAAACAACTTCAAGAATTCGTTGCTCGTTTCTCTGCTAATGCTTCTAAATCAAGACAAGCAACTTCACGTAAAAAAATGCTTGACAAGATTGAGCTAGAGGAAATTGTTCCTTCTAGTCGTAAATATCCATTCATCAGCTTTAAAGCTGAACGTGAAATTGGGAACGACCTCTTGACAGTAGAAAATCTATCTGTAAAGATTGACGGTGAAACTATTCTTGACAACATCAGCTTCATCTTGCGTCCAGGTGACAAGACAGCTCTTATCGGACAAAATGACATCCAAACAACTGCCTTGATTCGTGCCATTATGGGTGAAATTGACTATGAAGGGACTGTCAAGTGGGGAGTTACAACTAGTCGCTCTTACTTGCCAAAAGACAATTCAGCTGATTTTGCTGGCAGTGAATCTATCCTTGACTGGCTCCGTCAATTCGCAAGTAAAGAAGAAGATGACAACACTTTCTTGCGTGGTTTCCTAGGTCGTATGCTCTTCTCTGGAGACGAAGTTAACAAACCTGTAAACGTCTTGTCAGGGGGAGAAAAGGTGCGCGTGATGCTCTCAAAACTCATGCTGTTAAAATCAAACGTTCTTGTACTTGATGATCCTACAAATCACTTAGACTTGGAATCTATCTCAAGCTTGAACGATGGATTGAAAAACTTTAAAGAGTCCATCATCTTTGCCAGTCACGACCATGAGTTTATTCAAACTTTGGCTAACCACATTATTGTCTTATCTAAAAACGGCGTCATCGATCGTATTGATGAAACCTATGATGAATTCTTAGAAAATGCTGAAGTACAAGCAAAAGTAAAAGAACTTTGGAAAGACTAAAAAAAATAAAACTCAGTTGGGTTCCCAACTGAGTTTTTAGTTGATAGTTCTGTCAATCTGATTCTATTCAACCTATTCATTGTTTCACGTGAAACATTCTATTATTAGATTTATAAATTCTTGACAAGATTCATGCACATAAAAAATCGACCGAATTGGTCGATTTTTTTTAATCTTCTTCCAGTTTTTTAGGTTGATAAGCAAGCATACCTAATCCTATGAATAGAATTAAAGTTACGAGAAGGAAAATTATCTGATTATGAATATTCCCTGTCATAGAAATGGTTTGTCTCAATCCTGAAACTGAATAACTCATTGGTAACCAAGGATTGACAGCCTTAAAGAAATCATTAGTCAAAGCAAGTGGATAAGTTCCTGCACTTGATGCTAATTGTAATAATAGTAAAATAAGAGAGAAGAAAGCACCTAAGCGACTATTCCATGTCGTTAACGCGGTTACCATAGACATAAAGGTCAAACTTGCGATGATGATTAAGAACAAGGTTCTCATTTCATGATTTGCTGTTAGACCGATAAGATGAACTCCTCCATAGACTAAGACAGCTGCTAAAACAGCTATAACTCCATTTATTTCGAAACGAGATTTAACCCAAGCCCAACGACTTTCAGGATGACGACCTGAAGGTAACTTAGCAAAAATCATATTTGTTGATAACGCAGCAACAAAGAGGGCTACAGATATCATATAAGGAGCCATAGCAATCCCATTTACAGGAACTTGATCATTATCTTTTTTTGAAAGACTCAAAGGCTCAGATAATATTTCTGCATTATTAGACTCTGTTGATGCTGATTTTAGTTGATTGCTAGCACTTCTTAAGCCTTGTCCTAGATCAGTAGTTCCTACTTGTAAACTTTCAATACCAGCAGTTAAAGTTGTTCCACCATCTGCTAGTTTTCCAGCGCCATCAGCAATTTTCATTGCTCCACTTCCTAACTGAGAGCTAGCTGAAAGCAATTGACTTGATTTATCTGTTAATTGACTAGAACCTAGCTGTATTTTATCCAGTCCTGCAATTAAGTCTGAACTCTTACTATTTAATTGGCTAGAACCAGATGAGAGTTTTTCGATACCTGTTACTAGTTCTGGAGTTTTCCCAGCTAGCGAATCCAAACCAGTTGTCAAGGTTGAAGAGTTTTCTGTCAACTTACCTGATCCAGAAACCAATTGATCCAAACTTGTTGTTAAAGTTGTATTCTTTTCATTTAGTTGGTTTACACCTAAAGAAATGGTATCCAGCCCTTTAGTATAATCATTAACTCCATTTTCAATCGATTGACTTCCAGGAACTAACTGATTGTCTACAGCATTTTGCAACTGTGTAAATCCACTTGACATAGATGTCAAGGAACTAGACGCCACAGGTAATACTTGATTTGCTTTAGTCTGTAAAGTAGATAGATTAGAGACTGGTTGGTTTACACTTCCCAAATTTTCTTTTAAATCTCCTACCGTCGTTAAAATTGCTTTTGCTGACTCTATCGTAGAATTAGAATTATTTGAAACAGCTGCAGTCAGTTCTTGTTTCTGAGTATCAGTAAGAGATTGATAAGTTGCTGTTGCTTGAAGATTGGTAAGAGTTTTCTCTTGCTCTGTTTGACTATTAGTCACAATAGTTTGAGCAAGAGTAGATATATTCGCTAAATCATTAGATATTGTACTTTTAAGTTCAGTATTATCTGAAATAGTTACAGCTTGAAGTGCTTTATTCAATTCATCTAAACTAGTTGCTAATTGAGTGATTTCCTCTTTTTGTTGAGATGAAGTATTCAATTGAGTCGAAATTTCTTTAATCCCTTTATTTAATTGGGTAATACCGTCTCTTAATGTATCTGATTGACTAGATAATTGATTTGCCCCAATAGATAGCTTGTCAACACCGCTTGTGTAAGCATTGACACCAACTGAAAATTGATTGAGACCTGTATTCAATTGCGAAACTCCACCTGCATATGACTTCATTCCAGTATTTAGCTGATTGACACCTGCTACTAATTCTGGAGTCTTGGAAGATAATTGATTGAGTCCAGTGCCAACCTGTGAAACTGCACTTGTATAGTTCTGTAAACCATCATTAAATGTACCTAAGCCACTATTCAGTTGCTTTACTCCTGTTACATACGTTGTCAACCCTTTTGTAAATTGATTTGTGCCATCAGAAAAGGTTAAACTTGAACTAGCTAAAGTATCAAGATTAGAAGACAATGTCTGACTTCCTACAGCTAACTGACTAGCCCCATTGGCCAATTGTTCACTTCCATCAGCTGCCTTCGTTAAACCAGATTTTAAATCTCCCATCTTTTGAAATAAAGCTTTCGTATAGGTTTCGGTTACATTAGCAGAAACATTTTGTTTTAACTGTGTCATGGCAGAATCACTCATCTTACTTGCAATGAAACTATGCCCGCTAGAAGTTTGATAGTTAATATTCATTTGTTCTGGGTGATCTGATAGAATAGAAGCAGCCTTTTCAGATAAGTCACTTGGTAAAGTTACTACCATATAGTAATCACCGTCTTCTAGACCCTTCTTACCTTCTTCTTCACTGACAAAATGAAAATCTAATGATTTATTTTGCTCTAAATTGGACACCATGTCTTTTCCAATAGTCATTGTGTTTCCATTATAAGATGCTTCTTTATCATTATTAACGACCGCTACAGGCAACTCAGATAATTTGCCATATGGATCCCACATAGATGATAAAAATATGATGTTGTATAAAGCAGGAATAAGAGAAATCCCTATCATTACAATGATAAAGGTTGGTTTTTTAAAAATTGCTTTCCATTCTTTAAACATATTGTCTCCTTTTTTACACATATTGTCTAAAATTTTGATATAATAGATTATACATTAAAAATTCTTATTTACAAGTCAAAATTATCATTTTTAGACACTGAGTCTATTTATGTTCACAAGGAGGAACTATGAAAGAGAGCAACAAACGCTTAAAAACCAAACGTACTATTGAGAACGCCATGGTTCAATTATTAACGGAACAACCATTTGATCAAATTAGCACTATTAAGCTGGCAGAAAAAGCTGGAATTAGTCGTTCTAGTTTTTATACTCATTACAAAGATAAGTATGATATGATTGAACATTACCAAAGTAAGCTTTTTCATACCTTTGAGTATATTTTCCAAAAACACGCAAATCATAAAAGAGATGCTATTCTAGAAGTGTTTGAATACTTAGAGTCTGAACCTTTACTAGCTGCTCTTCTATCTGAAAATGGTACAAAAGAGATACAAAACTTCCTGAGAAATAAACTTCACATTATGCTTAGCACTGACCTCCAAAAACGCTTTATGCAATTAAATTTAAACAATATTGAGTTAGAGTATAGCAGTATTTATCTAACAAACGCACTATTTGGTGTATGCCAAACCTGGATTGCTCATGGAAAAAAAGAAAGTCCACAAGAAATGACAAACTTTCTTATGAAAATGTTGGGAGATGCAAATTAGAGACAAAAAAGAACACCAATGGTGTTCTTTTTTTGTTTAACTCCGCCAGTAGGACTCGAACCTACGACATCATGATTAACAGTCATGCGCTACTACCAACTGAGCTATGGCGGATAGTCCGTACGGGATTCGAACCCGTGTTACCGCCGTGAAAAGGCGGTGTCTTAACCCCTTGACCAACGGACCATCTATCTGTAGCAGATATAACCATTATATCAATTTCTTACTAATTGTCAATCACTTTTTAGATTTTTTCTCCAGAATATCTCTTAATTTCCGTACCTTTAGACGGGTAATTGGACAACGATGATCCTCATAAAAAACCACTTCTAAATTTTTTCGATCAATTTCCTTAATATTTCCTACATTGACAAGAAATGATTTATGAGCAGAATAAAATCTTTGAGTATCTTTATCTTTTTCTTGAATATCCGCCATAGTACCATAAAATTCTTTGGCAAAATTCTTACCAATAATCCTTAATTTATGAGATACTCCTGTTGTTTCAATATATAAAATATCATGGTAGGGAATTTTCAAATCATTTCCCTTGTAATTATAGTCAAAATAATCCACAACATCTTTATTTTCAAGCAGCATACTTTTGGTATATAAGATACTCTGTTCGATACGTTTTTTAAATAATTCATCATTGATATCTTTATCAACAAAATCCAAGGCTGATACTTGATATTTGTAAGTTAAGGTAGCAAATTCTGATCTACTAGTGATAAATACGATAATTGCATAGGGATTGTGGCGACGAATAAACTGTGCTACCTCAAATCCTTTTTTCTCAACGCCATGAATATCAATATCTAGAAAATAAAGCTGGTTTACTTCATCATTTTCGATATATTCCTTAAATTCTCGTTCTTTACCAGTTGTTTTATAAGAAATAGGAATATTCAATTCCTTTGAAATTTCATCCAAGGTTCTTTCTAATCTGACTTGATGTTGAATAACATCTTCTAAAATTAATACTTTCATTCAAACTCTCTCTTAAATCTAATAATCTGTCTAAACTTACTATCTTCCATCTCTGTCTCTAAAATGATATTTTCATACTTATCCAAAATCTCTTTGACATTATTAAGACCAATTCCTCTATTTCTACCTTTAGTAGAAAAACCTAGTTCAAACAAGTCTTCTGAAGGCGTCATAGTAATTTTACACGAATTTTGAATCACGATAACTGTTTCTAAATCCATCTTAATCACTGCAACCTCCATTTGTTTCGAGTAACTTTCTGCAGCACCTTCGACAGCGTTGTTCAATAATACACTCATAATACGCACAAGATCAAGTAAATCAATTGACAACCTTGTGATAATATCCTTTACTTCTAGTGTAAACTCTACGTCCTTATTTCTTGCATATACAATGGATTGTGCAATTAAACTTCGTAAAGCTGAATCTTCTATATTGTTTAAATCAAAGTATGTATACTTATCTGAACGTAATTTTTGATTAGCTTTGACTAGAACTTCATTGTAAACTCTGTCAATTTCCTGTAAATCTCCACTGTCAATAGCCATTTGCATACTGACAAGCATCCCTGCATAATCATGACGAAATCCACGGATTTCATTATACAAACCCACAATTTCATCTGTATAAGTCTGTAAATGTTCTTGTTCAAATTTTTTCTGTTTTAGGGCTATTTCTTTTTCAACTCGCACCTTATAAGAATTCATAGCGAAGAAGATTAGTAGTAAACAAATAAAGACAATTGTTGCTAAAATACTACCAAAGCTATTAAAATGTGCATGAGTACTTACCATATCTGAAATGAATGATAGAATATGTAAAGTAAAGAAACCAAGTATAACTTTTTTTAAAAATGGATAGAGGTAATCTTTGTCAAAATAATGAAGTTCAAGGTGAAAATAAGTAATAATTTCTTTTATTACAAAATAAGTCAGCAATAAAACTACTACAAAAAAGAGAGCTTCATATTTTGTTACAAAAGAATCACCTGTTATAGAGGATATGATTACTGCTATAAAAGTATGAGTACTATGATATAGTAAAGACAATAGTAGACTGATAAAAATAGCCTTGTACTTATTATACTTTTTTACCCCTATTAGATAGACATATATAATAAAGGGAAACATGAATTTTTCTAAACCTAACCCATGTAAAAAAACAAAATAAAAGAAAATTTCAACTACGGACTGCAATATAAAAATCCAACATATGAATAGAAATCTTTCTTTTTTTGTTGCTCTACAAATTAGTTTATAGCTATTTATTAGAATAAAAATATGAAGAATAACTATGAATATTTTTAATAAATCCATCATGTCTCCCTATAATGTTTTCTATTTTTTCCTTTTAGGAAAAAGATTAGTAATAAAGTAGGTTAATCTTTTATCCCCACCTTGGATTTCCTGTAATTCTTTTTCTGTAAGTTTTTTGAACTGCTCTAATTTAACTGTTTTTTCCATATTAAATTCTCCTTTATTGTTTTTTTCTTGTAAATTAACTTACAAGCTTATTATACAAAACGGAGTCTGTTTTAAAACATTTCATTCTCAACTGCACATTTTTGTACCTGAACTGTCAATTTTTACAAAAAACGCTGGGTTTCCCCAGCGTTAAATCTAGTATATGATCCCAGCAGGATTCGAACCTGCGACCGTTCGCTTAGAAGGCGAATGCTCTATCCAGCTGAGCTATGAGACCTAACTAGTTTATCTTATCAAAATAATCGAGAATAGTCAATCCTATTTATGATAAGGAGAACCTTGTTGGATAGTAAAGGCTCGGTATATCTGTTCTACAAGAACTAGACGCATTAATTGATGTGGAAGTGTTAAACGGCCAAAACTTACTGATAGGTTAGCTCGTTTTTTCACTTCATTGGATAATCCTAAACTTCCACCGATAACAAAGGTTAAGGTTGAATAACCATTTATAGAAGCTTGTTCTAATTGGCTACTAAATTCTTCAGAAGATAATGTCTTCCCTTCAATAGCCAAAACAACAACAAATTCTCTATCCCCAATTTTGGAAAGGATTCGATTTCCTTCTAAATTCAAGATTTTTTCATTTTCTGAATCGCTGGCACGATCTGGTGTCTTTTCATCAGCTAATTCAATCATTTCTACAGCAGCAAATCGTGATATTCTTTTAGAATATTCTGCAATTCCATCTTTGAGATACTTTTCTTTTAGTTTTCCAACTGTTACAATTTTTATTTTCATGCTTCTATTTTACCATAATCGTGTTCTATTCACATCTTATTCACAAATGAAAAAGGTGAAAAAACATAATAAATTCACAAATTTTCAACAATTATCCACAGATTGTTGAAAACTTAAGTTTTTTAAGTTAGAATTAAGTTAATAATCTTATACTTTCACTAATTAATCAAATATGGAGGATTCTATGAAAAACTTAAACAAGTTTTCAAAAACAATTGGACAACTTTTACTAGTTATTCTTATTAGCTTTTTTAGTGGTCTATTAGGAAGTTTGGCTGTTCTTCAGTTCAACCAAAAGCAGGGAAGTGGAGAACAAAATAGTGCAGCAGTCACTCAGACTGCTTCGAAAAATGAAAATTCTACCACACAGGCTGTAGATAAAGTTAAAGATGCAGTTGTATCGATTATCACTTATTCAGAAAACTCTCAAGGTGGTTTTGTTGGAACTGATGATACTGATACAGATTCAAACACTGAACAAATTAACAGTGAAGGTTCTGGTGTCATCTATAAAAAAGATGGGGATGATGCTTATCTTGTAACCAACACTCACGTTATTAGTGGAGCTAAAAAAGTTGATATTCGTCTAGCAGATGGAACAAAAGTACCAGGTGAAATTGTTGGTTCTGATACCTATTCTGATATTGCAGTAGTAAAAATATCTTCAGAAAAGGTCTCTACAGTAGCTGAGTTTGGTGACTCAAGTCAATTATCTGTTGGGGAAACAGCTATCGCAATCGGTAGTCCTTTGGGTTCAGAATATGCAAATACAGTTACACAAGGTATTGTATCAAGCTTGAACAGACACGTTTCTTTGAAATCTGAAGATGGTCAAGCTATTTCAACAAATGCCATCCAAACAGACACAGCTATTAACCCTGGTAACTCTGGAGGTCCTTTGATTAATATCCAGGGACAAGTTATCGGTATTACATCAAGTAAAATTGCCTCTAATGGTGGAACATCCGTAGAAGGTCTTGGCTTTGCTATTCCTGCAAACGATGTTAAGAATATTATCAAACAGTTGGAAAAAGATGGAAAAGTAACGCGACCAGCTCTTGGTATCCACATGATTAATTTGACAAACCTTAGCACTGCTGACCTACAAAAATTAAAACTTCCTGACAACGTTACTTCTGGTGTAGCTGTTCGTTCTGTTCAAAAGAACATGCCTGCAAATGGACATTTACAACAGTATGATGTTATCACAAAAGTAGATGATACCAAGATTTCATCTACCACTGAATTGCAAAATGCGCTATACAGTCACTCTATTGGAGATGAAATAACTGTAACTTATTACCGTAATGGTAAAGAAGAAAAAACTACAATCAAACTAGATAAGAGTACAAGTGATTTAAATCAATAGTTTACATATTTGTAAACCTACTTTACAGAATATCAAAGATATGATACTGTAGAGATATGGAAGAACTCAAACTAATTCGTATCAGTGATATTCAAAAAAATCCCTATCAACCTCGTAAAGAATTCTCAAAAGAAAAAATTCAAGAACTTGCCCAATCTATTAAAGAAAATGGTTTAATTCAACCCATTATTGTCCGTCAATCTCCAGTTATCGGATATGAAATTCTAGCTGGAGAAAGACGGTATCGGGCATCTATAGAAGCTGGGCTATCAGAAGTTCCTGTAATCATCAAAAAATTATCTGATCAGGATATGATGGTTCACTCAATCATTGAAAATTTACAACGAGAAGACTTAAATCCGATTGAAGAAGCAAAAGCTTATCAATCTTTAATTGATAAAGGATATACTCATGCAGACATTGCTGAAAAAATGGGGAAATCACGTCCCTATATTACCAATCTTGTTCGATTGCTAACGCTCCCTAATTTTATTTTAAAAGAAGTAGAAACTGGAAAATTGTCTCAAGCACATGCTAGACTTCTAATCCAACTACCTTTGAAAGAACAAAAAAATTTACTCAATCGCATTCAGAAAGAGGATTTATCAGTTCGGCAGGTGGAACATCTACTTAAAGAAGAAAAAAATAAGAAGAAAAGCAAAGAAAAAGATCACTTTATCAAAGAAGAAGAAGAAAATTTGAAAAAATTGTTGGGATTAGATGTCCAAATCATCCTTCAAAAAAAAGAGGCAGGAAAAATAACTATCTCTTTTCATAATCAAGAAGAATACCAACGTTTTATTAACAGCCTGAAATAAGGCTGTTATTTTATTTTTCTAAACTCACATACTTATCCACTGGATTAGTATAGAAAAAGTCTATTAAATCAAAATCTAGACCTTTTATCCACAACTTGTGGATAAATCTTTTAAACATTGTGGATTGTTTTTCACAAGTTGTGGAAAAATTGCTTGCTATGTGATAAAATAGTGTTTAAGATTACACCATTTAGAAAAGGAGGAGTTTGTTGTTGAAAGAAAAACAATTTTGGAATCAGATTTTAGAATTAGCTAAAGAGAGATTGACACGATCAATGTTTGATTTTTACGCAACACCTGCTGAATTAATAAAGGTTGAGGAAAATGTAGCTACCATATTTTTGCCAAGATCTGAAATGGAAATGGTTTGGAGTACAAAACTCAATGATATTATTGTAGCTGTCGGTTTTCAAATCTATGACACTGAAATAAAAGCTCAATATGTATTGACTAAAGAAGATTCTAATACCTCCGATATAGCAAGCAATGTTGAAAACAGTAATCATCAACAGGAAGAAATTAAAAAATCTATACCCTATTCAGAAACAGGATTAAGAGACATCTATACTTTTGATAATTTTATCCAAGGTGATGGAAATATTTGGGCTAAGTCTGCTGCTTTAGCCGTCTCGGAAGATCCTGGACTAACTTATAATCCTCTGTTTATATATGGAGGACCTGGTCTAGGGAAAACTCACTTGCTCAATGCTTTGGGGAATGAAATACTCAAAAAAAATCCTAATGCGCGTGTAAAATATATTCCTGCTGAAAGTTTTATTAATGAATTTTTAGATCATTTAAGACTCAATGATATGGATAATTTTAAAAAAACCTATCGAAGTCTAGATCTCCTTCTTATTGATGATATTCAATCTCTCAGTGGAAATAAAGTACAAACTCAGGATGAATTTTTCAATACATTCAACAAACTTCACAGTAATAATAAACAGATTGTTTTAACGAGTGACCGTAGACCAGAACAACTAGAAAATCTACCTGAACGACTTGTCACGCGCTTCTCATGGGGATTAACAACGGATATTACTCCACCTGATTTCGAAACTCGTATCGCTATCCTAAATAGTAAAACAGAGGATTTAGATTATCATTTTCAACCTGACACAATCGAATATTTGGCTGGACAGTTTGATTCAAATGTACGTGAATTAGAAGGTGCGCTCAAAGATATTAGTCTCATGGCTAAAGTTAAGCAAATCAACACTATAACTGTGGATATTGCATCTGAGGCTATACGTGCTCGAAAACAAAGCGTCAGCACCATGATCGTCATTCCGATTGAAAAAATCCAAGAGGAAGTCGGAAAATTTTATGATGTGAGCGTTAAGGAGATGAAGGGAACTAGACGTGTTCAGAATATTGTTCTAGCTCGCCAAGTTGCTATGTACCTAGCTAGAGAATTAACTGATAACAGTCTTCCAAAAATCGGAAAAGAATTTGGTGGTAAAGATCATACAACCGTCATTCATGCTCATGCAAAAATCAAATCTATGATTGAAACTGATGATAAATTACGTATAGAAATCGAAACCATCAAAAAGAAAATCAAATAACTTGTGGATAAGTATTTAAAATTTTACTGATTTATTAACAAATTTTAAACAAGTATAACTTCTTGATTTTTCTAAACTAAACTTGGTTTTCCACAGATTTCACACAGCCTACTATTACTATTAACCTTCTAATAATAAAAATAAATAAAGGAGATTCCATGATTCATTTTTCTATTAATAAAAATTTATTCCTGCAATCATTAAATATTACAAAACGTGCTATTAGTTCAAAAAATGCTATTCCTGTTTTATCAACTATTAAAATTGATGTGACTAACGAAGGAATTACATTAATTGGATCAAATGGTCAAATTTCAATTGAGAATTTCATTTCTCAAAAAGATGAAAATGCAGGTCTTTTGATTAACTCTTTAGGATCAATTCTTTTAGAAGCTTCTTTCTTTATCAATGTTGTTTCTAGTCTTCCAGATGTGACTCTTGATTTCAAAGAGATTGAACAACATCAAATTGTACTAACAAGTGGAAAATCAGAAATTACTCTGAAAGGAAAAGACAGCGAACAGTATCCACGTATTCAGGAAATTGCAGCAAGTAATCCTCTAGTTCTTGAAACAAAACTTCTTAAGAAAATTATCAATGAAACTGCTTTTGCTGCTAGTGTACAAGAAAGCCGTCCTATTTTGACTGGTGTTCACTTTGTTTTGAGTAATCATCAAGAATTAAAAACAGTAGCAACAGACTCACATCGTCTCAGCCAGAAAAAATTAACTCTTGAAAAAAATAGTGATAATTTTGATGTTGTTATCCCAAGTCGCTCTCTACGCGAATTTTCAGCTGTTTTTACGGACGATATCGAAACAGTAGAGATTTTCTTCGCAAACAACCAAATTCTCTTTAGAAGTGAAAATATTAGCTTCTATACACGTCTCTTAGAAGGTAATTATCCTGATACAGATCGTCTGATTCCAACAGATTTTAATACGACAGTGACTTTTGATGTTGTGAATCTACGTCAATCTATGGAACGTGCACGTCTCTTATCAAGTGCTACTCAAAATGGAACTGTAAAATTAGAAATCAAACAAGGAGTAGTTACAGCTCATGTAAATTCTCCAGAAGTTGGTAAAGTAAACGAAGAAATCGATACAAATGCTGTATCTGGTGAAGATTTAACTATTAGCTTTAACCCAACTTACTTGATTGAAGCACTAAAAGCCTTGAATAGTGAAAAGGTAACAATCAGCTTCATTTCAGCGGTTCGTCCATTTACCTTGGTACCAGCTGATACAGATGAAGATTTCATGCAGCTGATTACACCAGTTCGTACAAATTAAGTTAAAGAGGTTGAGCCTAGCTCACCTCTTTTATGATATAATCAGAAATATGAAAAGGAGAGTAGTATGTATCAAGTTGGAAATTTTGTTGAAATGAAAAAACCACATGCTTGTACAATCAAGTCTACAGGTAAAAAAGCGAATCGTTGGGAAATTACACGTCTAGGTGCAGATATCAAAATAAAATGCAGTAATTGTGATCATGTTGTCATGATGAGTCGCTATGATTTTGAAAGAAAAATGAGTAAAATTATCGACTAATGCAAGGAGTTAGAGGGTTAGCAAGTTTTCCCTTTTTGTGTTATAATATTGAAGATTGAAATGTGAACGGAGATTGAGAAACTATGGCTTTAACAGCAGGTATCGTGGGTTTGCCAAACGTTGGTAAATCAACCCTATTTAACGCAATTACAAAAGCAGGAGCAGAGGCTGCAAATTATCCATTTGCAACTATTGACCCAAATGTTGGGATGGTAGAAGTTCCAGATGAACGTCTCCAAAAATTGACTGAAATGATTACTCCTAAGAAGACAGTCCCAACAACCTTTGAATTTACAGATATTGCAGGGATTGTAAAAGGTGCATCAAAAGGAGAAGGTCTCGGTAATAAATTCTTGGCCAATATCCGTGAAGTTGATGCCATTGTCCATGTAGTTCGTGCCTTTGATGATGAAAATGTCATGCGGGAGCAAGGTCGTGAAGATGCTTTTGTAGATCCATTAGCAGATATTGATACCATTAACCTAGAATTGATTCTTGCTGACTTAGAATCTGTTAATAAACGCTATGCGCGTGTGGAAAAGATGGCACGTACACAAAAAGATAAGGAATCAGTTGCAGAATTTAACGTTCTCCAAAAGATTAAACCTGTCCTTGAAGACGGTAAATCAGCTCGTACTATTGAATTTACAGATGAAGAGCAAAAGGTTGTCAAAGGTCTTTTCCTCTTGACTACGAAACCAGTTCTTTATGTAGCTAACGTTGATGAGGATGTTGTTGGAGACCCAGATTCTATTGATTATGTGAAGCAGATTCGTGAATTCGCAGCAACAGAAAATGCAGAGGTAGTGGTGATTTCTGCGCGTGCTGAAGAAGAAATTTCTGAATTAGACGATGAAGATAAAAAAGAGTTTCTTGAAGCCATTGGTTTGACAGAATCAGGTGTGGATAAGTTGACTCGTGCTGCTTACCATCTACTTGGACTTGGAACTTACTTCACAGCTGGTGAAAAAGAGGTTCGTGCTTGGACCTTTAAACGTGGCATGAAAGCCCCTCAAGCTGCTGGTATCATCCACTCTGACTTCGAAAAAGGTTTTATTCGTGCAGTAACTATGTCTTATGATGATTTGATTAAATACGGATCTGAAAAGGCTGTAAAAGAAGCTGGACGCTTGCGTGAAGAAGGAAAAGAATATGTCGTTCAAGATGGCGATATTATGGAATTCCGCTTTAACGTATAATCAACATTTTTAATAGTGTCAATTAGGTTGGAAAAAAATTCCAACCCTTTTGGCTTTTGAAAGGAAATTTAAATGACAAAATTACTTGTAGGATTGGGAAATCCAGGGGATAAATATTTTGAGACAAAGCATAATGTTGGTTTTATGTTGATTGACCAACTAGCAAAAAAACAGAATGTATCCTTTACACACGATAAAATATTCCAAGCTGAATTAGCTTCATTTTTCCTTAATGGTGAAAAAATTTATCTAGTGAAACCAACAACTTTTATGAATGAAAGTGGGAAAGCAGTTCATGCTTTATTAACTTACTATGGTTTAGATATCGAAGATTTACTGATTATTTACGATGATCTTGACATGGAAGTAGGAAAAATTAGACTTCGCGCTAAAGGATCAGCTGGCGGTCATAATGGTATCAAGTCAATTATCCAACATATTGGTACACAGGTTTTCAATCGTGTAAAGATTGGTATCGGTAGACCTAAAAAAGGAATGTCTGTTGTTCACCACGTTTTGAGTAAATTTGACAAGGATGACTATATAGGTATTTTACAGTCTATTGACAAGGTTGACGATGCTGTAAATTATTATTTACAAGAGAAAAACTTTGAAAAAACAATGCAGAAATACAATGGGTAAGGGAATGTCATTAATCGAATTCTTTTTAGAGAACAAGCAGATACAATTATGGGATGAGAATTTATCTCTCAAGCAGAGGGAATTACTACTAGGTCTCTCTGGTTCAGCAAAGTCTTTAGCTATTGCAAGTAGTGTTAAAAATCAGAACAAGATTTTAGTAATGACATCTACTTATGGAGAAGCTGAGCGTCTAGTCAATGATTTAATTTCTATTCTGGGTACTGATATGGTTTATCCATTTTTAGTAGATGATTCACCAATGGTAGAATTTTTAGTATCGTCTCAAGAAAAGATTTTTTCAAGAGTTGAAGCCTTGCGTTTTCTAAGAGATAAATCTCAAAAAGGAATATTAGTTTGTAACATGGCAGCTAGCCGTTTATTCTTACCAGATCCTCAAATCTTTGATAACAGTGTGTTAAAACTTGAAGTTGGCGAAGAGTGTGAACAAAGAGAATTAAAAAATCAATTGATTTCACTTGGTTATAAAAAAGTTACTCAAGTTCAAAGTCAAGGCGAATTTAGTCTTCGAGGGGATATTTTAGATATCTTTGAAACTTCACAACTATCTCCTTACCGAATAGAATTTTTTGGTGATGAAATAGATGGGATTAGAGAATTCGACGCAGATACACAATTATCAAAAGATAGTCGGTTAGAAATTTCTATATATCCAGCTAGTGACATTTTATTAACTGTTGAGGATTACAATCGTGGTCAACAATTCTTAGAACATGAGATTGATAAAACTATTTCACCTACATTAAAGTCCTACCTAGAAGAAGTTTTTAGTTGTGCAAAAGAGCAAGTCCTTCATGAAGATATTCGTAAATTTTTGTCTGTTTTTTATAAAAAACAGTGGACCTTGATTGACTACTTTAACCAAGCACCTATTATCTTTGATGATTTTCAAAAAATCATGAATCAGTATGATATTTTTGATAAGGAAACAGCTGGATACTTTACAGAGGATTTACACAACAGTAAAGCTGTACCAAGTTTACAATATTTTGCTGATGTAGAAAGTCAGTTAAAAAAATATTTACCAGCCAGCTTCTTTTCTAATTTTCAAAAGGGACTTGGAAATCTAAAATTTGATCATCTTTATCAATTCAATCAATATCCTATGCAAGAATTCTTCAATCAGTTTTCTTTTCTGAAAGAAGAAATTGAACGTTATAAAAAATTAAAATATACGATTGTTCTTCAATCAAGCAGCCAAACAGAACTAAAAAAACTGTCAACGATTCTTGATGAATATAGCATTAAAGTTGACAATAGTAATCAAAGTGAAATTTGTAAAGGAACTGTCAATCTTGTTGAAGGAAACCTTCGTCATGGTTTTCATTTTGTGGATGAGAATCTTGTATTCATCACTGAGTATGAAATATTCAAAAAGAAGATTAAACGCAAATACAGAAGACAAAATATCAGTAATGCTGAGAGATTAAAGGACTATAGTGAACTCCAAAAAGGAGATTATGTTGTTCATCAAATTCATGGGATTGGTCAATATTTAGGAATCGAAACGATTGAACTCAAAGGGATTCACCGAGATTATGTAAGTATTCAATATCAAAATGGAGATCGAATTTCTATCCCTGTAGAACAAATCCAAACCTTATCTAAGTATGTTTCAAGTGACGGTAAGGCTCCAAAGTTAAACAAATTAAACGATGGACGTTTTAAAAAAGCTAAGCAAAAAGTTAAAAATCAAGTTGAAGACATTGCAGATGACTTAATTAAGTTATATGCAGAGAGGAGTCAACTTGAAGGTTTTGCATTTTCAAAAGATGATGAAGATCAGGTTGCTTTTGATGAGGCTTTCCCTTATGTTGAAACTGAGGACCAACTTCGAAGTATAGATGAAATCAAAAAGGATATGCAGGCTTCTCAACCAATGGATAGGCTTTTGGTTGGAGATGTTGGTTTTGGTAAGACTGAGGTGGCCATGCGAGCTGCTTTTAAGGCTGTCAATAATCATAAACAGGTTGTTGTTTTAGTACCAACCACAGTTCTTGCTCAGCAACATTATAGTAATTTCAAGGAAAGATTTGAGCAGTTTGCTGTCAATATAGATGTTTTAAGTCGTTTTAGAAGTAAAAAAGAGCAGACTGAAACACTTGAAAAATTGAAAAAAGGCCAAGTTGATATCCTGATAGGAACCCATCGAGTTTTATCTAAAGATGTTGAATTTGCTGATTTAGGATTAATCATCATCGATGAGGAACAACGTTTTGGTGTCAAACATAAGGAAGCTTTGAAGGAATTAAAAAAGAAGGTTGATGTCTTAACTTTAACAGCTACACCAATTCCTCGAACTCTACATATGTCTATGCTAGGTATTCGAGATTTATCTGTCATCGAAACTCCCCCAACAAATCGATATCCTGTACAAACCTATGTCCTTGAACAGAATGATCGTGTCATTCGAGATGCTGTATTGAGAGAAATTGATCGTGGTGGTCAGGTTTACTATCTTTACAATAAAGTTGACACGATTGAAAAGAAGGTTTCAGAGTTACAAGAACTGATTCCAGAAGCTTCTATTGGTTTTGTTCATGGTCAAATGAGTGAAATTCGTTTGGAGAATACACTACTTGACTTTATCGAAGGTGAATATGATATTTTAGTAACAACAACAATCATTGAAACAGGGGTAGACATTCCAAATGCCAATACCTTGTTTATCGAAAATGCAGACCACATGGGATTGTCAACCTTGTATCAATTAAGAGGTCGGGTTGGTCGTAGTAATCGTATTGCTTATGCCTATCTTATGTATCGACCAGATAAATCATTGACAGAAGTTTCTGAGAAGAGATTGGAGGCAATTAAAGGTTTCACTGAATTGGGTTCTGGTTTCAAAATCGCTATGCGCGATTTATCCATTCGTGGAGCTGGTAATCTTTTAGGAAGTTCGCAGTCCGGTTTTATCGATTCAGTTGGTTTTGAACTCTATTCTCAGTTACTGGAAGAAGCAATTGCTAAGAAGAATGGAACTGCTAAGAAACGTGAAAAAGGTAATGCTGAGTTAATTCTACAAATTGATGCCTATCTTCCGGATGAGTACATTTCAGATGAGCGACATAAAATTGAGATTTATAAGAGAATTCGTCAAATTGACAACCGTGTCAACTACGAAGAATTACAAGATGAGTTAATTGACCGTTTTGGTGAGTATCCTGATGTTGTTGCTTATCTTTTAGAAATTGGATTAGCTAAAGCTTATCTAGATAAAGTATTTGTCAATCGAGTTGAAAGAAGAAATAATAAGCTTGTCATTCAATTTGAAAAAATATCGCAACAGCTATTTTTAACACAAGATTATTTCCAGGCTCTTTCTCAGACAAATTTGAAGGCTAATATTTCTGAAAATCAAGGTTTGATCGAAGTTGTATTTGATATTCGAAATAAAAAAGACTATGAGATTTTAGAAGGACTCTTAACCTTTGGAGAATCGTTAGCGAAGATAAAAGACTTAAAAGAGTCGCATTAGGGATTACCTTTTTTCTTCTATAAAAGGGATAAAAATGATACAATAGTAATTTGAGGTATTATAAGATGAGATTAGATAAATATTTAAAAGTATCACGAATTATTAAACGCCGTACGGTAGCTAAGGAAGTTGCAGATAAAGGGCGAATCAAGGTTAACGGTATCCTTGCTAAAAGTTCAACTGATTTAAAAATCAATGATCAGGTTGAAATTCGTTTTGGAAATAAATTGTTGCTTGTAAAGGTGCTCGAAATGAAAGATAGCACAAAAAAAGAAGATGCAGCTAGAATGTATGAAATTATCAGTGAAACAAGGGTAGAAGACGATGTATAAAAAAATAGTCCAAATGAATAATTCATTTATTCAAAATGAACACCAACGACGTAAATACATGATGGAAGAACGTCAAAAACGTAATCGTTTTATGGGTTGGGTTTTGATTTTAATTATGTTGCTATTCATCTTACCAACTTACAATTTAGCACAAAGTTACCAACAATTACTAACACGTCGCCAGCAACTAGCTGATTTGAAAAAACAATATCAGGACTTGAGCGATGAAAAGGATAAAGAAGCTAGTTTAGCAACTAAGCTAAAAGATGAATCCTATGCGGCTAAATATTCCCGTGCAAAATATTATTATTCAAAAACATGGGAGGAAGTTTATACAATTCCGGACTTACTTCCTAGGTAATGTGAAATGGAAAATTTATTAGATATTATCGAAAAATTTTTAAGTCAGTCAGATGAAAAATTAGATGAGTTAGCTCAAAAGAATCATCTGTTACGACTACAAGAAGAAGAGGGGAAAAAGAATGCGTAAATTTTTAGTGATATTACTACTTCCTATTTTCCTAAAAAGCGTTCAAGTAGTAAGCACTGAGAATCCAGTTATCATTCCAAAACAAGAAATTTATTCTTTAACTCATACTCCGTATCATTTTTATTATCAAGATATTATAGAATCTCCAAAATTTTATGGTGAGACACCAGTTTATTCTACAGAAGACCTAATTAATGCATCAGGAAAAGTCAATGAGGAAACAAAATTATCTGTTTTAGAATGGAGATTAAATAAACAAGGACAGCCTGTCTTTAAATTGTCGAATAATCAATTTGTAATGGCTGATAAACGACTTTTATACGATAGTTCCATCGTAAATGATTTTTCTAAGCGAGTATGGCTAGAACCAGGATTTGTCGTTTATAATAGTCCTTATGATCAACAAGAATTAAAGTCTACTTTAGCGCCTTATCAAGAAGTTGAAGCAGATATGTCTATTTTTGCTGAAGGTCGTGAATTCTTACATATCAAGCAAACGGGCTGGATTTCGACGGATTATATTTCCGATGATGATAATCGTATTCAGAAAGTACAAGAGTTGCTATCTGCGAATTATCAAAATGAACAGTTCTCTATTTATATTAAACAATTGAGTACAGGTAAGGAAGCTGGCATTAATGAAAATCAAAAAATGTACGCTGCTAGTGTTATGAAATTACCTTATCTTTATTCTGTTCAGGAAAAAATCAATCAAGGTGATTACCAACTTGACACGAAATTGAAGTATGTTTCCGAAGTTAATGATTTCCCTGGTTCTTATAAACCGGAAGGAAGCGGAAGTCTCCCTAAAACAGCGGACAATAAAGAATACACAATCAAAGATTTAATCACAAAAACTGCAAAAGAATCTGACAATGTAGCTCATAATATTCTTGCTTATTATATTACGAATAAATCAGATGAAGCCTTTAAAAAAGAAATGGCTACTATCGCAGGTGAAGAATGGGATGTGACAGATAAGATGGCTTCAGCTAAAATGGCTGGTCAAGTTATGGAATCTATTTATAATCAGAATGGTTTTGTTTTAGAATCTCTTTCACAAACATCATTTGATAATCAGCGGATTGCTAAGAATATTTCTGCTAAGGTAGCTCATAAAATTGGGGATGCAGATGAATTTAAACACGATGTGGGAATAGTCTATACAGATTCTCCTTTCGTTATTTCAATCTTTACCAAAAATTCTGATTACGATACCATTTCTAAAATTGCTAAGGATGTCTACGAGGTCCTAAAATGAGAGACCGAGATTTTTTAAATCATTTTCTAGAAAAAGGTTACTTTGAAGGACATTCAAGAGTTGTGTTAGCCTTGTCTGGTGGATTGGATTCGATGTTTCTTTTTCAACTTCTTATGACCTATCAAAAAGAACTTGGTATTGAATTGTTTTTAGCTCATGTAAATCATAAACAAAGACCAGAGTCAGATAAGGAAGAAAATGAATTAAGAAAATTAGCTGAACAAGCTGGAGTTCCAATTTATGTAGCTTGTTTTACTGGAGATTTTTCAGAAGCGAATGCTCGTCAATTTCGCTATGAATTTTTTAGAGAAGTGATGGAGAAAACTTCATCTACAGCTCTTGTAACAGCTCATCATGCAGATGATCAAGTTGAGACGATCTTTATGCGATTGATTAGAGGTGTTAGACTACAACATTTATCGGCTATTAAAGAAAGACAAATATTTGATAAGGGAGAGTTGATTCGTCCTTTGTTGTCCTTTTATAAGAAGGATTTTCCTGAAATTGAGCATTTTGAAGATTCAACAAATAAAAAAAATCACTATCTTCGCAATCGTATTCGCAACCTCTATCTGCCACAGTTAGAAAAAGAAAATGTTCAGGTAAAAAAAGCAATTTTAGAGTTTGGAAAAGAAGTTTCTGATTATCAAATTGCTCTGGCTGAATTATCTCAAGCGGTTGATGTGGAAGATTTAACTCAGTTTTTATCTTTTTCCGAAGCAACACAAAGAGCTTTACTACAACAATACCTTAGTCGTTTTGCTGATTTAAATGTAACAAGAGAACAATTTCAAGAAATTCATCATATTTTAAAAACTAAGAGTCAATATCGCCATAATATAAAAAATGGTTATGAACTTATAAAAGAATACCAGCACTTTCAAATTGGTAAAATCAGACCAAAGTCTGATGAAAAAAGTAGCGAGTGTGTGTTAAACTATCAAAATCAAGTTTATTATGAAGGTTTTCTATTTTCATTTGGAATTCCTCTAAAAGGTGAAAATGTTCAACAAATAAATGTTTCCCGTGAAACATCATTGATTTTGCGACATCGACAGCCAGGTGATTATTTGATAATAAATGATCATCGAAAAAAAGTAAGGCGACTTTTTATTGATTTAAAAATACCTGCAGAAAAACGAAAAAATGCGATTATTGTTGAGCAATTCGGAAAGATTTGTTCAATTTTAGGAATTGAACTCAGTGATTTGAGTATAAAAATGAAAAATGATATAATGAACACTATACTTTATATAGAAAAAATAGATAGGTAAAATCATGTTAGAACAAGATATCAAGAAGATTTTGATTTCACAAGATGAAATTACAGAAGCGGCTAAGAAATTAGGTGCTCAATTGACAAAAGATTATGAAGGGAAGAATCCAATTCTGGTTGGAATCTTAAAAGGATCTATTCCTTTTATGGCAGAACTAGTCAAATATATCGATACTCATCTTGAAATGGATTTTATGATGGTTTCTAGTTACCATGGTGGAACTGTAAGTAGTGGTGTCATTAATATCAAACAAGATGTCACTCAAGATGTTAAAGGTAGACACATTGTCTTTGTAGAAGATATTATTGATACTGGACAAACATTAAAAAGCTTGAGAGATATGTTTACTGCTAGAGAAGCAGCGTCTGTTAAGATTGTTACTATGCTGGATAAACCAGAAGGACGTACTGTAGAAATTGAAGCAGATTATACATGTTTTACAATTCCAAATGAATTCGTTGTAGGCTATGGTTTAGACTATAATGAAAATTATCGTAACCTTCCTTATGTAGGCGTATTAAAAGAGGAAGTTTACTCAAAATAGAAGGGTAAGTTGTTGAATGCAAAAACAAAATAATGGTTTTATAAAAAATCCATTTCTTTATTTGTTGATGATTTTCTTGCTAGTAACGGGATTCCAGTACTTTTTCGCTGGGAGAACTGCCGGGCACAGTCAACAAATTAAATACTCAGAATTGGTGCAGGAAATCACTAATGACAATGTAAAAGAAATAACCTATCAACCAAGTGGTAGTGTTATTGAAGTGTCTGGTGTCTATAAAACTGCTAAAACAGAAAAACCGGAAACAGGTATTCAGTTTTTCACACCTTCTGCAACAAAAGTAGAAAAATTTACAAGTATTATTCTTCCATCGGATACTACTGTAGCAGATTTGCAAAAACTAGCTGGTGAACACCAAACACAAGTTGAAGTCAAGCACGAAAGCTCAAGTGGTATGTGGATTAACATCCTAGTTTCGGTAGTGCCATTTGCCATTTTATTCTTCTTCCTATTTTCTATGATGGGAAATATGGGAGGAAATAGCGGACGCAATCCGATGAGCTTTGGACGCAGTAAAGCTAAGGCTGCTAATAAGGAAGATATCAAAGTACGCTTTTCAGATGTAGCAGGAGCTGAAGAAGAAAAACAAGAACTTGTTGAAGTTGTTGAATTCTTGAAAGATCCAAAACGCTTCACAAAATTAGGTGCTCGTATCCCAGCTGGTGTTCTTTTAGAAGGACCTCCGGGAACTGGTAAAACATTACTTGCTAAAGCAGTTGCAGGAGAAGCTGGTGTACCATTCTTTAGTATTTCAGGTTCTGACTTCGTAGAAATGTTCGTCGGTGTCGGTGCCAGTCGTGTCCGTTCTCTATTTGAGGACGCTAAAAAAGCAGCGCCAGCTATTATCTTCATCGATGAAATTGATGCCGTTGGTCGCCAACGTGGTGTCGGTCTTGGTGGAGGTAATGATGAACGTGAACAAACCTTGAACCAACTCTTGATTGAAATGGATGGTTTTGAAGGAAATGAAGGGATCATTGTCATTGCGGCAACGAACCGTTCAGATGTTCTAGATCCAGCCCTTCTTCGTCCAGGTCGTTTTGACAGAAAAGTATTGGTTGGTCGTCCAGATGTTAAAGGACGTGAGGCAATTCTGAAAGTCCATGCTAGAAATAAACCTCTAGCAGAAGATGTGGATTTGAAGTTAGTAGCACAACAAACTCCAGGTTTTGTTGGTGCTGATTTGGAAAATGTATTGAACGAGGCAGCTTTAGTTGCAGCTCGTCGTAACAAATCAGTCATTGATGCTTCTGATATTGACGAGGCAGAAGACCGCGTTATTGCAGGGCCTTCTAAGAAAGATAAAACTGTTTCCCAAAAAGAACGTGAAATGGTTGCTTATCACGAAGCCGGGCACACTATCGTAGGGTTAGTCTTATCAAATGCGCGTGTCGTTCATAAGGTAACAATTGTTCCACGTGGTCGTGCAGGTGGTTACATGATTGCTCTTCCAAAAGAAGATCAAATGTTGCTATCTAAAGAAGACATGAAAGAACAATTAGCTGGTTTGATGGGTGGACGTGTTGCTGAAGAAATCATCTTTAATGTCCAAACAACAGGTGCATCAAACGACTTTGAGCAAGCTACACAAATGGCGCGTGCAATGGTTACAGAGTATGGTATGAGTGAAAAACTTGGACCTGTTCAATACGAAGGAAATCATGCAATGTTTGGTGCTCAAACTCCACAAAAATCTATTTCAGAGCGTACAGCTTATGAAATTGACGAAGAAGTTCGAGCATTGTTGAATGAAGCACGTAATAAAGCAGCTGAAATTATTCAATCAAATCGTGAAACGCATAAATTAATTGCAGAAGCCTTATTAAAATATGAAACATTGGATAGTACACAAATCAAATCTCTTTACGAAACAGGGAAAATGCCTGAATCAGTAGAAGAGGAATCACGTGCCCTATCATATGATGAAGTCAAATCAAAAATGGCTGAAGAAAACTAAAAAATTAGTAGACGAGATACAAGAGAGGATACTATTATATCCTCTCTTTCTTATTTATAAAAACTAATCTATGAAAACCAGTAAAAAAATTTCAGAAAAAACAAATCAAACTAGTTGACAAGATTCTAAAAGTAGGTATAATAGAAAGAGTTGAAAAAGCTCAGGGTCCGTTGGTCAAGGGGTTAAGACACCGCCTTTTCA
>CAKPXD010000004.1 GCA_934201655.1 uncultured Streptococcus sp.
AAGTTACCAAGGTCAGAAGGATATTTACCAACTTTAGAGCCTGGTCATAAATCCCTACATCTTTTGTAGAAGCTAAGGCTCCAAGCATGGTACGATCTAGCGTTACATACAAGGAAATCGCCACTTGCGGAAGGAACAATAAGATGACGGGTTTCAAATGATGCCTAGCATATTCTATGTCAAAATGAGGTCTACCGATAAACTCTCGAGCAGGCAACCACATACTTAGTTGCCCCAAAAGCTCAAATATGGTTAGTAAAAAAACATAGAGGTAAAGATCATTTGCAGACTTGACAAAGAGAAAGATAGAGGTAACCCCAACGATTTTAACCGTGATGTTTCGAACAGTAATCTTTCGAAAATCCTCCAACCCTTGAAAGAGCCAAGAGATGTCTAAACCTTTAGAAACTAAACTAAAGCCTAGAATGTAGGCTACCGGATTTTGCATAAAGGGAAGAGCCATACAAAGAAGGCCATACAAGGTTAGAGAAAGAAGAGTTGCACCTAATTGCAGGGAGTAGATTCCCCAAAAGTTTTTTTCGATTTCCTTGCGATGCCCTGAAATGACCTTGGTTCCATAGTTAGCAACTCCCAGAGTCGCTAATAGAATAAAGTAAGTAACGATGGAATTAAAATAACCATACGTCCCTAAATCATCCGAAGAAAAGACCCGCGTCACATAGGGAGTCGTAATAATCGGGAGTATAATCACCAACAATTGATAAGAAAGATTGTAGGCGTAGTTTTTTAATACTTTCATGTCAATCCGTCCTATTTATAATCAATCCGTGAAATTAGAAATTGTGACCGAACAGACTTATAATGGGCAATTATTCTAAAAGCTTCTATCATATTTCCTCTTTCTTACAATTTTTTGATATTTGTTGCAAATTAAATTGGTTTTATGAACGATACTATCGTAGCAACAAATACAATTTAGGGCTAAACATAAAAACAAGGTATTTTAGTTTTACTTTCCAAGATAGCTTACTATTTTTTAGCAACTCACTCATTTCGACTTTCAACAACTCTTTATCTTTTGAAAAATCTTTTAAGCCTGAGTCAGCTTTTGCACCAATCACTACAAAACCACCTAATAATTTTTTAGCTTGCAAAGCTTGCTTTAATTCCGGGTTCTGAATGTATTCTCTTTTAACAACTTCCTCATTTTTTGCGACAGCTTTAAAGAAATCATATCTTTTTTCAGTAAATGTTGAACGAACTATACTCCCTTCCCTACGATAGTAATTGTAGGTTTCAAGCGGGCTTATCACGATTCTTTCAGCCAAGGCAAGATGTTCTCCTACAACATAAAAATCCTCATAGATTTTCCCAACTGGAAAAGGGACGCGTTCCAATATGCTTTTTTTATAAAGCTTAGCACAGGCAGAAACCGTTGCAACTTTGTCGTCCAACATTAGTTCCAAGGCCTTCTCCTTTGTAATCACACTCAAGCTTTCATAGTCTGACTGTTTAAGATGATAAGAACTATAATCATCATACTTTGAAGTTGCTTTGACCTTTGTTGAAATCAAGTCTGCTTGATGTATTTCTTGTATTTTTACTATTAATTCAAGCGTGTAGTCTTCAAGGTAATCATCTGGATCTAAAAAGAAAATCCAATCTGAGTTAGCTTTTGTAACTCCAAAGTTACGCGCATCAGATAAGCCTCCATTTTCCTTGTGAAAAACATGGATATTTTCATATTCTCGGGCGTAATCTTCACACAATCGAGGAGAATCATCTGTTGAACCGTCATTGACGAGGATCACTTCAAAATTTTGATAGGTTTGTTTCAGTAGGCTATCTATCGCATAGTGCAAATAGTCGGCAATGTTATATACCGGAACAACGATGCTAATAAACATCCTAAACCCCTCTCTCTTTTTCTTTCTTTTTAGAGTATTTCTTCAAAATCGGATTAAGTATTAAGGCCATTGCAAACTTGGTCTTATAGTTCAAATAAGACAATCTGTCAAACTTTTTCCTAGGAATATAGTCATATGCACTTTTCTCAATTTTGCTATATAGTTCTTTCAAGAGTGTTTCGGAATCATTAACCATCCAAGACAAATCAACCTGCAAACTGATGAGATAAACTAAGGTTTCAGAAACTACTCGGTTTAAAACGGGTTCACTTTCAATTTTTGTAAAATAATCTAGAACTGAATTTGTAACAGTCAAATGGTGACGAACATTACGCTTCATACTCTCGATATTCATACTTTGCTCTGGTCTACCTATGTAGTATTGATAAATATCATAATTCCAATAACTGAAACTATGAACATACTCCAAAGGAAAAAGTGTGTATTGAATATCAACATAAAATGTTTTTTCACTTAAACGAATCTTGTTTTCCGACAAGATTGATGTCTTATAAGTAACCGAGTGCATCGGGATGCGAACATCCGGAATTCCCATGTGTTTTTTGCCAATTTCATACTTGTCTACGAAGTCATTTCGTACTGTAGTATTGTTATAGACATGCTGCTCTGTAAAGTCTGTAATCACCATATCCACATCAACAGTTTCAAGAGTATCTAAAAACTTTTCAAATTCTGATGGAATAACCCAGTCATCCCCATCAATCACTTTAAAAAATTTTCCCTTTGCTTCTTGAATACCGCGATTGATAGTTGAACCGTGACCACCGTTTTCTTTTGTAATTACACGGCCATCCAGCAACGAATCTTGGGCTAATATTTCTTCTGCTACTTTAGCAGTATCGTCTGTACTTCCATCGTTAACAACCAATACTTCAAATTTATTTTTATAATCTGATTGCACTTGTTGGAAAGACTCCAGCCCTTTTGAAACATAGTCCTGAATATTATAACTAGGCATTACAATTGTTAACAAACAATCCTTCATCATATCTCCTAAATCGTCTCAATTAGTTCAATCCACTGCTTGAGAATTTTATCTTTATCGAATTTATCCATATTGTCTTTTGCATGTTCTGAGAAAGACTGTCTCAAAGCTTCATCTCCCATCAGTTCAAGCAATTTTAGGCTCAACTTGTCCGTATCATAACACTCAACCAGATAGCCATTAACTCCATCTTCAACAATTTCGTTCGGTCCTGTCGGACAACTAAAGCTAACTATAGGAAGATTGTATTGTTGTGCTTCCAGCTGAACTAGAGGTAGACCTTCATAGCGAGAAGTCATGACATAAATCCCTTTATCTCCATAAATCAAATCCTGATTTTTTTCGAGTCCTTTTATGACTAACTTATCCTGTAAATCATTTTCGTTGATTAAATTTCTGATTTTATCCACTTCATCTTGATTTCCGGAACCGTAGATTTCCCAAATCCAGTCAGACCTTTTCGCTAACACTTTTTTCGCGACTTGAACAAGATAATCATATCCTTTTTGATAGTCAAAACGGCCAACCGTCACAATTTTAGTTGATTTTTTATTATAGGATACATCTGAAAGAGCAGCCTCTTTCCAATTATAGATGTAGCAAATTCTTTCATCAGAAACACCGTATTTTTTTATATAATTTTCACGGTCTTCTTGAGTAAGGGTCACGAGTTTATCAGCAAATTTCGCTCCAATATACCTTTGTATCTTCTTAACTTTAGTATCAATATCTACTATAGAATTTGTATGGTCGCAGGAAACAAATTTTGTTCTCAAACCAATTGTGCTTGCTACACCAACTGTATTCATACTCATTCCGATTCCAAAAACAATATCAATGTTCTCTTCTTTCAGATAGTTTCTCAATAACTTGACCGCTTTGAGAAAATTTTTACTCATTGATATTTTCTTTGATGATAAATTTTGATATCGAACCGATTGTTTCAGCGAGAAGAAATTGTTTTCTGTAGAAATCATTGAGAGAAGATGAACTTCATACATAGTTGATAACTCATTTGCAAGGCTGGTTGCTACTTTCAGTCCTCCATCTGTTCTATCGATACTCCATTTCACTAAAGCGATTTTTTTCATCTTTAAACTACACTTCCCCTTCATTTTCACCCAGTGAGATAATCTCGTAGTGGTGAAGAGTCCTTTTGTCTTCTGGTGGCAATTGCATATAATCCGCTCCGTAAATGGCTGTTAGATATTCCTTGTATTTACAAGGACAACAAAGTTTAAGATCTTCAAACTGTAATAGGACTGGTTCTCCAAAGTAATCACTCGGTACTATCTCTCTTAATTTGTAAGCTCCCGTAAAATTTCCTGCGTAAGCTTCATCAAACGAATATTTTTTTATCGTTTGTAAATATTTTTTCTGTGCCCAGGTAAAGGAAATAATCTTCTCAATATTAACAGCATTCGCAAAAGCAATAATTATCTTTTCAATGAATGGTCGATTTTCTTTTTTCTGATTCACCAAACTATTGAATTGCGAGAGTTGAACCATCATCCTTGCGTACAAGTAGCTCAAAGAATGAATTTTTTTCTTTAAAGCATTAGAGGGCATACCATCTAGCGGAAAAATGTCTATCCACAAACTTTCTACCAATTCTTCTTTACTATAATTCATGATGATTTTTGTAGAATCATCTCGAATCACAGAGAAAGCTTTTTTATAGTTTAATGTGTCTTCGCTTAAAAATTTGTAGTTTTCTGGCAAGACATTTGAAGCTATTTTTTTAAACTTTTCGTAATCCTCTCTCGGCATACCGATATCAATGTCATCATCCCAAGGTATGAAACCATTATGACGTACCGCTCCTAGCAAGGTCCCACCCAGAGCATAGTAGGTTAGGTTATTTTCTTCGCAAATATTAATAAACTCTTTCAAAATAGATAAAATCTTATCTTGAATGATTTTGATATCCGACATACTTTCCTCCTATATAAATCGAAATAAAACCGTCTTCCCAGTCTATGCTCTTTTAAGTTCTTGTTAAATACTTCTTACCATTTTACTATACGATTTTTTCAAATGAATGTTCTCCGAGTTCTTCGTTGCTTTCATCAGAAAACTGATAATCCGGGTAGATTAAAGCACCTACCAAGATCCAAAAAATATTGTTATGAAGATAGAAATTCAAATCATCAATCATGGAATGAAAACTCATTAATATCAAAATCAGAGCAAGAACCCACTGGCGTTTCTTAATTACTTTAGACAAAGTCAAAGTTAGGACTGAGAGCATCAATCCCAGGATGAGTAAGCCAAATCTTTGTAAAACTTGGACATACAAATTGTCTACATACAGATAATAGGTCTGATAGTCCCTAACTCCTTCAACAGTCAGACCATTTCCATTCCATTCAACCTGTCGTCTAAAGAATCCATAACCATACAGGTTTAAAGATTTGTTTGCCAAGTATATACGACCACCTAACATACGGTTTACTTTAAAAAGAAGGTCATTGATAAAAGGATGACTTGAATTGAGATAGATAACAGAGACCCAAAAACTTATAACTGCATTAACGATAAAGGTCAGTTTAAAAACTTTAAACACATGTCCTAATTTTGAAAATAGTTCTGGAAACCATTTTGTTAATAAACTGCATGCCAAAAGTACACAGGAACTATAAAATGTTAAACGAGAATCCGTTTTACCATATACCCAATAAACAGAAAGAGCTAACAGCAGCCATTGCCAATATTGGATTTTATTTTGCTTCAAATAAAACACAATAGCGACTATATTCATTAGTAAAATAGAAGGGTAGAGAGCATATCTAAAACCTAGGTAGCTCCGTACTCGAGAACCAGAAATTTCAAGATAATTCGTTATTATTCCTAATTTTGCGCTGATGATAACAAACAACAACAAGCACATACTAACGACTAAAGAAGTTTGTGCTACCTTCTTAAAAGGAACATCTCGTAAAGCGTAAATAAATAATATACTTACAGAAAGTTCTGAACTGAGAGCTGTCATTTTCCCTACGATAAGATAAATTAAAATTGTTGCAAATAATCCAATGAGAGCTCTATAATCATATTTTCTCTTAAAAGACTCTTTTAGGAGCAAAAGAAAGATTGAAAAAGCTATCGCTAATTTATAAACTGTTCCAGGCAGATATCGAGCATAAAAAGTTACATTTAATATCGAAACCGTTAAAAATATTCCTAAAGCAACAAGAGCTAGAAGCTCTGGCAAAGATTTTATTTTTACTACTAATTTCATCCTTATTCTTTTATCCCTATCTAAAAACTCTGTCCATATTTTTTCCCGAAGAATTTTGCTTGTAGGAAGGATTTCCCTTTTTGAATCAAGTCAATTTTCTCCATATAGATAAACTGTATCTCTTTTACCCGCAAATCTTGTTTTGCCAACCAAACATTGAACAAGCGTTCACTGATACGACCAAACAATCTAGCATCAAAAGCAGAATAGTCTGTAATATCCAATCTTCTATAGAGCTCATCAATAATCGGGAACAACCATTCACAATAGGCTGCTACATTTTCTTTGGACATGATAAACATATTGAACATATAGCCACTGCGTTGTTTCATGACCTGATCAAAAGTATCGATATAGTCCGGCCTCAACTCGCTAACAATCTGGCGTGTTACGTCTAAATGATTAGCATCGTGCGTATGTGCATAGTGTGAGTATAGCGTTTCAATGTAGTATTTCCGTTTTTTTGGAACGATTACATCACTTTCCGCCAACAAATCTTGCAGTTCTGCTTTAGACAGGATAATATTATTCATATCAATCGTTTCACTATATGAGTGACGTTTTGCCGTGAAATAGCGACGATAGTGTACCAAACCAAGATAGTCACATTCTAAATTTTTCCACGCCCAATAAAGTCCAGTTAATTCGCAATAATAGGGGTTCAAACTTGAAATATTGTCTCCTTCATTATCACATTGGTATCCTAACTTTTCTTTTCCTTCACTACCAACATGGATAGGTAGGTAAAGATCAGTATCAGCAGGCATGGTAAATTTCTTGTGTGTTGCCACGATAATTTTATAATTCTTTGTCATTTTAACCCCCCTCATTTAGATTGAACTGTTTGCGCTAAAAAAGAAACCAAACACTAGCATCCTAGTTCCACAGAGTTCACCTAAGAAACTAGTTGACTCTTTTGCCATGCCTCTATTAGACTACTCAGATCATATAACTATGGAAGCATATTTCACCATTTTAAAATGGTGAAACACCCTTTCCAAATTCTAAAACATGACTACCAGTATTTGATTTCGTATCATTTTCATTTCGAACTCATCAACAGATTATAAAATCCTAAAAAACATATCTGTTCTTTAATGAGCCCCTTTTCCTAGCAAAACTTGCTTAATGGTTAATAAAAATATCTTTACATCCAATTTGAAAGATTGATTTCTAGGATAGTACAATTCCATCTCGCAACGTTCAGGATAATAGACTTCACTTCTCCCAGAAACTTGCCACATACCTGTTATCCCTGGCTTCACTGAAAGCAGAAGTTTCTGTTCCTCTTCGGAATATTCTTCTAACTCCTTATCAAGGATTGGCCTAGGTCCTATAAAGCTCATCTCACCTCGCAAAACATTTATAAACTGAGGAAATTCATCAATACTCGTTTTTCTAATGAAATTCCCAATAATCGTTAAGCGTGGATCTTCGTTAGGAGGCAATTTGTAGCTATTGTCAATATATTTTTGATGTAGCTCTTTATTGGCCAAGAGAATTTCTTCAGCATTTTCAACCATTGAACGAAACTTAATAATTTTAAATTTTTTCCCATTCAAACCTACTCGATACTGAGTAAAGAAAATGCTACCCTTATATCCTTTAGCTTTATATATGATGAAAATAATCAAGGAAGCTGGAAAGGCTAATACAACAGTTCCAACCAATCCAATAAAAAAGTCTGCAAGTTGCTTAAAACTTTTGTATAAGACTTCACTAATCTCCACTTAAACTTCACCTACTTTTCATATAATCTTCTTTTTAATATTTACTTTTTCTTATTTTTTCCCATAGGAACCATAGTTCCCGTATGATCCGTAAGAACCATATTTTTCAAGCTGAATATTAAATTTATTCAGAATAACTCCTAAGAATGGTGTTCCTGTTTGCTCTAACTGGTCTTTAGCTTTTTGAACTTCTCTCCGTTTTGTTGCAGAAGCTTCAGTTACCAGGATAGAGGCATCACATTTTTGTACGATAATAGCCGCATCAATGACAACACCGATAGGGGCTGTATCCACAATGATATAGTCAAAGTATTTGCGTAAAGTCTCAATCATTGCTTCAAATTTGTCACTTTGAAGAAGAGCGGTCGGGTTTGGTGAAACAGCTCCTGATTGAATGACAAACAAGTTTTCTACGTTTGTTTCACACAAACCATGAGATAAATCTTTGGTTCCTGATAAGTAGTCTGTCAAACCTGTAATTTTTTCTCGAGATTTAAAGACACCTGACATTACCGAATTACGAATATCGGCATCGATAAGGAGTGTCTTATAGCCTGCACGTGCGAATGCCCAAGCTATGTTGGTTGAAGTAGTCGACTTCCCTTCTCCAGGTCTAACTGAAGAAAGGGCAATCACTTTAAGGCCATCTCCACTCAACTGGATATTGGTCCGTAATGCGTTATAATACTCCTCAGCTTTTTTTACAGAGTGTAATCGTTGTTCTGATAATTCTAACTTTGCCATATTTCCCTCTTTATTTTAATTTCTCAAGATTTGGAATAACACCTAAAAGTGAGATGTGCATCACTTCTTCGATATCTTCTGGACGCTTCACTCGATCATCCAACAATTCAACTAAAAGCACGATAACCGTTACGAATCCTACACCTGCTATAGTGGCCATCATTGTATTGCGACGAATGTTTGGTGAAGATGGCGATGTCGCTGGTCTTGCTTCCTCAAGTGTGGTTACATCCGACACTCTTGTTACAGAAATGATTTTCTGAGCAGCTACTTCTCTGAGTGCATTGGCGATACGACTCGCTTCCTCAGGTTTACCATCTCGAACCGAGATGGATACGATACGCGTATCTGCAGGAACTGTTACTGAAACTTTTCTCCCAAGAGTTTTCGCATCCATAGCTAAGCTTTGATCAGCCACCACTTTTTCAAGAACATCCTGAGAAAGGATGATCTCTCGGTAGTCTTTTACCAAGTATGAACCTGCCTGCAAGTCTTGGTTGGTCAAACCTGGCTTATCTGCTTGGTTACGATTGACTACGTAGATACGAGTGGTACTAGTATACTGTGGCTGAATCACAAATGAGCTATATGCAAAAGCTGCTAGACCTGCTACTAGTGCAGCTAAGACAATGAGGAATTTTCGTTTCCATAGCACTTTTACCAATTGAAATACATCAATTTCAAATTTTTCTTGTTCTTTCATCATTTCTCCTAAATTATTTGGTCATTTATAATGTTTGATGGGTTTGTTTCAAAAAGTTCCCGAGCTTTTCCTGCTCCGTATTTTTTAGCGATGAGTTCATAAGCTTCTCTCATGTACGGTGGGCGATTATCCAAATTGTGCATATCGCTAGCTACTACATGGACTAAGTCCTTGTCCAAGAAATACCTAGCACGCTTTTTCATAAACTTGTAGGTATCTCCGAAAAGCCGCGGTTTTAAGACGCTCGAACTATTAATCTGCATATAGCAGCCCATATTGATGAGTTCTCTTACTTTTTTCTCATCGTTTTCCAAGGTGTGATAGCGCTCAATATGAGCAACCACAGGTGTAATCCCTAACATGAGAACTTTGGTCAAGGCGCTATGAATATCTCTGTAGGGTGTATTCATGCTAAACTCGATCAAAGCATAACGAGTGCCATTGAGTTTTGGAATGATGTTTTGTTCAAGTTTTTCTAAAACATCACTTGAAAAATAAATCTCAGCTCCGTACACGATCTTCAAATCCGGTGCGATTTCTTGAGCCAACTGTTTAACTTCGCTAAAATTAGCTGCAATTTTGTCTTCTGGTGTTTCAAACATCCCTTTTCTTCGATGAGAGGTTGAAACAATGGTACGAACACCTTGTGCGTAAGCTTCCTCTAGGAGAGCCTTGCTCTCAGCTTTATTTTTAGGTCCATCGTCAACATCGAAAACAATATGTGAATGAATATCAATCATCTTATTTTCCTTCCATGGTATCTTTAATAGCCGTTTTAACAGCTTCCAAGCTGGTTGGGTCGATTTCTAACATGTAAAGATTGCTATCTGGCATAGCGTAAGACGGGAGACCCATACGACCAGTTCCTTTCAGATCTTGATTGGTTACTGTATATTTCCCTCCGCTTGCCAACTGAGTATTGACAAGACTTACCATTGTTTCTGGTGGCATATTGGTCTGAACTGAATCCTGCAAACCTTGAATAATGGCATCGTAATTTTTCAAGGCTTCTGCCGAAGTCATCTTCTGAATAATGGCTGTAATGACTTTTTGTTGGTTACGACCGCGATCTCCATCACCATTTGTCAAAGAGTAACGTTCACGAACAAAACCTAAAGCCATTTCTGAATCAAGGTGAATATTTCCAACCGGGTAGTGCTTGCCGTTTGTATGAGCAGTAAACTCTTGGTCATTATATACGTCAACGCCTCCAAGAAGGTCAATCAACTTCAAGAAAGAAGTGAAATTGAGACGGGCATAATAGTTCAAATCGATACCATAAAGATTTTCTAAGGTATGGATAGAAGCATCTACTCCATAGATACCCGCATGCGTCAACTTATCGTTTTGGTTGTTTCCGCCATCTGCAATAGGGACATAGGCATCTCGAGGAGTTGTCGTCAAGAGAATCTTCTTAGTATCTTGATTCACTGTCATGATGATATTGACATCTGAGCGCGAAACAGAACTGATAGGACCATAGGTATCAATCCCGCTGATGTAGACGTTGAAAGAATTTCCTGTGGCTACCTTAGGCGCCTCCACTTTCTTAGTCAAGTCCTTGGTATAGATTTTCTTGATCTTCTTAGCGTGGTCGGGATATTCCTGCTCAATCAGATTTTCATAAACACCGTTTAAGACAATTGCTTTGGTTTCTCCATCTAACAAACTCTTATAGGCTGCTAGGTAAGAAGAAGCTTCCTCAACTGTCAGTTCCTTGTTTTGAGTTGTTTTAATGTCATCTATCAATTTTTGAATATTCTCAGCATCTGTTCCTGTTGGAGCAGTTACACTAGAAAGTTGAGAAACGTTATCGATCTCACTATCTGCTAGCACTGCCACACTCATAGAGTAGCTTGAATAATTTGAAGTTGCATTAAATTGATTGGCGAGTCCAACAAATCGATTTACAGCTACTAAAGCTACAGAGCTAAATAAAACCGAGAGCAATAGGACTATCAAGGTGAACACCTTGGCTTTGCGCTTAACGATCAACAAGAGGGATAATAATGCTATGAGCACTAAAACTACTGCCAAGATAATATTAAAATAGCTGACCGCTAAAATCTGATATTTAAAAATCAAAAACAATAAAAAAGAAGCTAGAACAGCATAGATTAGCAACAAACCTATGTTTAAACTCAGCTGAAATTTACTAGATTTACTTTTTTTTATGCGTCTACTTTTCATGGAACACCTCTTCAAAACATTTTAATTTAATTATATCACAAAGTATCTCTAAAGGCTATCTACATTAGTCAAGGAAACGTTTTATTTTGAAAATGTATTTAGTGAGTGTATATTTATTAGCACTTTTGCTACATTTTATGTTTTCAAAAAACAACTAAATTAAAAATAGAGCTCTTAAAAAGCTCTATTTTTAATTATTTAACGTGACTTTCGAATTCTTTTTGACTCTTTTCGACTGAGTTTTTACGTTCTTGTTCCCATTTGGCTTTAGCTTCGTCAAATTGAGCAGTTGTTACCACTTCGGTTTGCAATTTCATGTACTTGTAGTTACTTCCAGTACCTTTGATTCCGACAAGTGAGTAAGCTCGTGTAAATGGTGTCACACGTGTTACTGAAGCACCACCACCGTTTGAATTTACAGGGAGCAATAGCGAACTATCAATCAGCCAAGCTTGTGCATCTGCATAATTTTCATAACGTTTGGCTACGTCTGTATTTTCTGCATCTGCCGCTTTCAATTTTTGAGTATATTGGTCCAATCCGACACTTGTAATCTTATCAGTATCCTTGCTTGGATCAAGTCCTAAAATCTTGAGATAGAATCCATCCTCAGCGTTGAAAGGATTGAGATAAGTCGATGGATCTTGGTAGTCTGCAGACCAACCATCCAAGTTCAAGTCATAGTCATGATCAGCTGTGGTTGGCGCTTGGAATGTCGCATTGGCATAGTCTTCTGTTGAAATTTGAACGACATCAATCACTACATTTTCTGCCCCAAGAGTTGATTCGACAGATTGCTTCAGCGAATGAATCTTCGGAAGCAAGGTTTTGTTAACTTGGTCTACAGGCAAGTCCAAATGAATCGGGAAGGTCACACCTTGTGCTTCTAGTTCTTTTTTAGCCTCTGCAAACTGAGCTTGTGCTTTTTCTTTATTGAAGTATCCGTCTTGAGCGTCTTCAAGATTCATATTTGACCACTGCGTACCATAGTTTACCAACTTAGATGAAACTGTCTCACCAAAAGTCTTGTCACCTACTTGCACGAAAGTTGGTGGCACAAGTGTGTTACGAAGAGTGTTTTTAGCTGCTTCTTCTCCATTAGACTGAGCCGAATAGGCTGTACGGTCAATTGCAAAGTTGATTGCTTGACGGAAATTTTTATTTAAAACAGCAGCTTGGGTAGCTTGTTTTTGATCATCGCTAGTCTTAGCTGTATGATTGTATGTTTGGCGATTAACGTTAAAATTATAGTACCAAGAAGTCGCATCCTGCAAGCTATAGACGATGTTGTCCTTGTATTTTTCCTTTGTCTTAGCAAAGTTTGAACTATTTGGGTAAACACCAGCAGACGAGTAGGCTCCGCTTTCGAAATTACGGATCGTCATATCTTGGTCAGAACCATCAACATAAGCCAACTTAACTCTTTCAATCGTCACTTTTTCTTGGTCATAGTAATGAGGGTTCTTCATGTACTCAAGTGATGATTTTGATGTGAAATCTTTTAACAAATAAGGACCACTGTAGAGAATGCTGTCTGGTTTCAATTCCCCAAATTCTTTACCTTTAGAAGTCAAGAACTCTTCATTGACTGGAAAGAGGATACTATTAGTTGTTTTAGAGTTCCAGAATGGTTCTGGACGTGTCAAAGTGTATTGGACAGTGTAATCATCTACAGCTTTCACACCAACATTTGAAAAGTCAGTATTTGCGCCTGTCACATAATCATCTAATCCCTTAATTGAGTTCTGAATCAAATCGAGAGCTTGACTCTTGTTATCAGCTGCATACTTGATACCTGTGACGAAATCTTGTGCTTTAATTGGGGCGTATTCTTCCCCGTCAGCAGTGAACCATTTTGCATCTTGACGAAGTTTATAAGTGTAAGTCAAACCATCCTTTGAAACACTCCAATCTTCTGCAAGAGCAGGAATGAGATTTCCATAATTGTCGTTTTCAAGCAAACCGTCTACCAAGTTGGTTACAACAGCGGTATTATCACCAGAGTAGTCCAACAGGTAGTTGAAGGTTGTTGGATCGGCACCAAATGTTGACGAGTAGGTTTTAACATCTGATGCTGACTTCCCACACGCTGTCAATAAGACCGCCGCAGCAAGCGTCAACCCCGCTCCAATCAGTCGTTTTTTGAGTTTCATGATTCATTTTCTCCTTAAATGTTAGGTTTTATGACATAAGTCCATTTTATCAAATTTTGCCCTAAAAGTAAAGTTATTTAATTTTTTGCACCCCGTCACTAAGACGAAAAAAAGAAAGAAATCCCGCATAAAATCAGGATTTCTTTCATCGTTGTCTAAGATTATTTAACGTGGTTCGCTAACTCTTTTTGATATTTAGCGTTTGTTTCAAGTTTCTCTTTTTGCCATTTCTTGAGAGCTTCTTCGTATTCTTTAGTGGTTACAATATCATTTTGCAACTCTAGACCTTTAAATACAAACGGATCTCCCTTGATACCAACTTGAGAGTAGGCTTTCGAAAATGGTACTGTACGACTAACTGTAGGAGATCCACCTGAAGATGCTACAGGAATGAGAAGTGAACTATCAGATACCCAAGCCTGTGCTTTAGCATATTTTTCATAGCGTTTGTTAAGGTCGGTTGTTTCTGATGCTGCATCATCCAAGAGTTTCTTGTACTCATCAAGTCCAACTTGAGCCATGACTTCTGGATCTTTACCTTTTGTGATACCCAAGTGTTTAAGGGCAGAACCCTTCTTAGCATCCAAGATATTTAGATAGGTAGCTGGATCTTGATAGTCTGGTCCCCAACCAGTTCCGTTCAAGTCATAGTCTTTTTGAGAAGGAACCTTAGCTTGAGAAGTAATACTCATTTTCTCATTATCTGTCATTTGAAGCACATCGATGACAACATTTTCAGTTCCAAGCGCTGCTTCGACAGATTGTTTGAGGGAGTTGGTTTGTTGAACAGCAATGACATCTGTCTGTTCAACTGGAATATCCAAATGGATTGGGAAGGTTACACCTTTAGCTTGCAATTCTGATTTTGCTTTTTCAAAGGCAGCTTTTGCTTTTGTTGGATTGTAAATAGTGTCTTTACCATCTGTCAAAGCTACATCTTTCCACTGTTCTCCGTATGTTACTAATTGTTCTTGAGCCAATTCACCGAAGGTCTTTTCACCAACCTGAACATAGTCATAAGGTACAAGACTGGTACGGATAATCTTGTCCGCTCCTTCTTCACCATTCATCTGTGCAGAGTAAGAATGACGGTCAAGAGCAAAGTTGATTGCCTGGCGGAAGTTTTTGTTGAGAAGCGCTTCTTTTGTAGAAGTCTTTTGTGCTTCATCCGTCTTTGCAGTTTTATTGTAAGACTGACGATTCACGTTGAAAGTAAAGTAATAGCTAGTCGCTTCTTGTGGACTATAGACAATCTTATCCCCGTATTCTTGCTTAGTTGAATCAAAGTTTGAACTTGTTGGGAAGAGACGAGCTGTTGTATAAGCTCCTGATGAGAAACTACGAATCAATGATTCTTGGTCAGATCCATCGTAGAAAGTAAGTTTGACGTGGTCAATCTTAACATTGTCTTTATCCCAATAATTTGGATTTTTTTCGTACTCGATCACTGATTTTGAAGTGAAGTTCTTCAAAATATATGGTCCATTATAGAGAATACCTGAAGGTGTTGCTGCACCATAATCTTTACCTTGAGAATTCAGAAATTCTTCATTAACTGGGAGCATAGTCGCTGTTGTTACCTTAGAATTCCAGAAGCTTTCTGGTTGGTTCAAGGTGTATTGAACAGTGTAGTCATCAATTGCTTTAACTCCAACTGTTGAGAAGTCATTGCTTTCACCACTGACGTATTCTGCCAAACCTTTGATAGAATCTTGGATCAGACTTAAGCCATCTGACTTACCATCAGCAGCATGCTTCAAACCAGTCACAAAGTCTTGAGCCTTGACCTCGGCGTACTCCTCACCTTCAGAAGTATACCATTTGACACCTTTACGTAGTTTGTAAGTATAGGTCAAACCGTCTTGTGAAACCGACCAGTCTTCAGCAAGAGATGGAATCAAGTTTCCGTATTTGTCATTTTCCAAGAGTCCGTCGACCAAGTTAGCAATGACGTCCGAAGTTGAACTTTTACTAGTAACGCTATAGTCCAATGTTGATGGATCGATGGCATATACGTATGAAAATGTTGTAGGAGCATCTGCTTTTTTCTCAGTCTTGCTACAAGCCGCCAAAAGAAGAGCTGCACTCATCGTTATCCCTGCTACTGCGAGCAACTTTTTCGATTTCATCGGTATTCTCCTTTAAAATACTATTTTTCACCATTATACCCTATTTTTTTATAAAAGCAAGGGTTTTCATGCAATTTTTTAGAAAATTCAAAATAATATTTTTTTAAGAAATTTATACACTTATTTTAGAAAAAACTCAAGCATCTTGGATACTTGAGTTTTTTAGGTTTAATTGATCAATTCGACACAGAATGCATCCCAAGGAGCCAAGGTCTGTGTAGCCAAAGCTGCTTCTACTGAGGTATTTTCAATCAAGACAGATTTGATTGATTCTTCAACTGCAAACTCTTGCTTTTGGTTGGACAAGTTAGCCACAACTAGGAATCGACGGTCGCCATCTTTACGGATGTAGGCAAAGACTTTCTCAGCCGTTTCTAATAATTCAAAGTCAGCTTGAACTAGCCAGCTGTTTTCTTTGCGAATCTGAACTAATTTTTGATAAGTATAGAAGATGGAATCTGGATTTGCTAAAGCATCTTCTACATTAATTTTCGCATAGTTTGGATTGACTCCTAACCATGGTTTCGCGCTTGAAAAGCCAGCGTAGTCTGTCGTGTCCCACTGCATTGGGGTACGCGCATTATCGCGTCCAATCACACGAATGCTATCCATAATTTGCTCTAGCGGTACACCTTGTTCTAGCGCTTCTTTGGCATAGTTGAGGGATTCAATATCCTCTACTTGATCTAGCTTTTCAAATGGGAAATTGGTCATGCCAATCTCCTCCCCTTGGTAAATATAAGGAGTCCCTCTCATGAGATGAAGCAAGATTGCATACGCTTTAGCAGATTTTTCGCGGTATTCTCGGTCATTTCCCCAGATAGAGACGATTCGCGGAAGGTCATGGTTATTCCAGAAAAGGGAATTCCAGCCATCCTCAACTCCTAATTCTGTCTGCCACTTGTTGAAAATCTCCTTTAATTTCCCTACATTTAGCTCTTTTTGATAGTGCCACTTAGGTTGTCCTTCCTGATACTGAAGACAGATATGTTCAAACTGGAAGACCATAGACAACTCTTGACCTTCTGGATTCGAATATTTCTTGGCCTCTTCTGGATTTGCTCCCCAAGTTTCCCCTACTGTCAAAAGGTCTTTGCCACCGAAAGTAGCCTGATTCATTTCCTTGAGATAGGGATGGAGCATAGGACCATTGTTGACAATCTTCTGATCAGGAATTTTCCCAATCATGTCAATAACGTCCATACGGAATCCACCAATCCCTTTATCAATCCAGAAATTCATCATTTCATAGATTTTTTGGCGTAGTTCTTCATTTTCCCAGTTAAGGTCTGGTTGTTTCTTACTGAAAAAGTGCAGATAGTATTGACCAGACTTTTCATCGTATTCCCATGCAGAACCACTAAAAGTAGAGGTTAAATCATTGGGTTTATCTCGCCAAATATAGTAGTCACGTTCAGGACTTTGAGGATTTTCACGCGCTTCAATAAACCAAGCATGCTCATCGGATGTATGATTGACAACCAAGTCCATGATGATTCGAATATCTCGTTTTTGGGCTTCGGCGATTAGCTGGTCCATGTCTTCCATGGTTCCAAAGATAGAAGCGATGTCTTGGTAGTTGGCAATGTCATAGCCATTATCATCCATTGGACTATCATAAACTGGTGAAAGCCAGATTGCTGTGATTCCTAGCTTAGCTAGATAGTCTAACTTACTAGTAATTCCAGGTAAATCTCCAATCCCATCTCCATTACTATCCTTGAAACTTTTTGGATAAACTTGATAGACAACTGCATTATGCCACCATTTTTCTTGCATCTTTTCACCTCTTTTAAATTAACTTTACTCCATCATAGACTTTTTTTATCGTTTGTGCAAGCGTTTGCTTTATCTTTTTTTTTACTTTTATTACTCTGTAGTTTCTTATCTTCTATTTTTTTTATATAATAGAAAACAGAGGTAAAAAAATGAAAAAACAAGCTTTTAGTTCTGAAAAATATCTAAACTTACAACGCGACCATATTTTGGAGCGTATTAACCAGTTTGACGGCAAGCTTTACTTGGAGTTTGGAGGCAAGATGTTGGAAGATTTCCACGCTGCCCGCGTCCTTCCTGGATATGAGCCAGATAACAAAATTAAACTCCTGCAAGAGTTGAAAGAACAAGTCGAGGTTGTCATTGCCATTAACGCTAGCAATATCGAGCACTCAAAAGCTCGTGGTGACTTGGGTATTTCGTACGACCAAGAAGTGCTTCGCTTGATTGATAAATTTAACGAATTGGGTATCTTTGTTGGTTCTGTTGTTATCACTCAATATGCTGGTCAACCTGCAGCAGATGCCTTCCGTAATCAATTAGAAAAAAATGGGATCGACTCTTATCTTCACTACCCTATCAAGGGATATCCGACAGATATGGACCATATCATCTCTCCTGAAGGTATGGGGAAAAATGACTATATCAAAACGAGTCGCAATTTAATTGTCGTGACTGCTCCTGGACCTGGATCAGGTAAGTTGGCAACTTGTATGTCCAACATGTACCACGACCAACTGAATGGTATCAAATCTGGTTATGCTAAGTTTGAAACCTTCCCAGTTTGGAATCTACCTCTCCATCATCCAGTTAACCTGGCTTATGAGGCTGCTACTGCAGATCTTGATGATGTCAATATGATTGACCCATTCCATCTCCAAACTTACGGAGAAACTACAGTCAACTACAATCGTGATATCGAGATTTTCCCTGTTCTCAAGCGTATGCTCGAACGTATCTTGGGCGAATCTCCTTATGCATCTCCAACTGACATGGGTGTAAATATGGTTGGTTTTGCAATCACTGATAACGATGCTGCAATTGAAGCATCGAAACAAGAGATTATCCGTCGCTACTACCAAACAGTTCTCGACTTTAAAGCCGAAAAGGTTGCTGAGTCTGCTGTCAAGAAAATCGAACTTCTCATGAATGATCTCGGCATTACGCCAGCTGACCGTAAGGTTGCTGTTGCCGCTCGACAAAAAGCTGAAGAAACAGATGGACCTGCTCTAGCACTTGAGTTACCTTCTGGTGAAATTGTCACTGGTAAGAATTCAGAACTCTTTGGTCCGACAGCTGCCGCCGTAATCAATGCTATCAAGAAGTCAGCGAACATCGATGCTGAAACCAAGTTAATTGAACCAGAAGTGGTGAAACCAATCCAAGGTTTGAAAATCAATCACTTAGGTAGTCGCAATCCACGTCTTCATTCTAATGAGATTCTCATCGCTCTTGCAATCACAGCTATGCAGAATCCGGATGCAGACCGTGCTATGAAAGAACTCGGAAATCTCAAAGGAAGCGAAGCTCATTCTACTGTCATCTTAACGGACGAAGATAAGAATGTTCTCCGTAAATTGGGAATTAACGTAACCTTTGATCCATACTACCAATACGATCGTTTATATCGTAAATAGATTGAAGACTCGTAAGAACTTCATATCAAGCATCACCCCTCTTCGATAGATTTCGAATCTCTCTTAAGGGGTGGCTTTCTTTTATGCTAGAATTCTGACAATCTTCGGTTATCTTCTTTTCTAATTATTCTAACATTACTTCGGGAGTTTATTTATAATGAGAGAATTACTCAGCCAAAAAGAGCAAAGGCAATTAAAGGTTTTAGAATATTTGTTTGAAAATCCTGACTGGATTTACCTAGATGATTTATCTAAGACTATTGGCTACAACGCTCGTATCATCAAGAGTGATATCAAGGATTTACGCGAAGTCTTCCCTGACTTTGATATCAGACATTCAACTGCAGGGATTATGATGGTGAATGTACAAAATAATGGTATCGAGCGAATCTACCAATATTTTTTACAGACATCTGATTATTTCCAAATTTTAAAAGCTTTCTTCCTCTTGGACAGCCCCTTTACCTATGAACATCTTGCCGAATCTTTGGATATTTCTCTTCCATCTTTGCGTAAGAAGGTTGCGGATATCAATAAGATTCTTGATGGAACCTATCGCTTTAAGCTCAAGGTAACCCCTATCTCTATCATTGGCGATGAAAAAGATATTCGATTTTTCTTCTCCCAATATTTCCACGAGGCCTATAGCTTTTTAGAATGGCCCTTCACAGAAATCAAAGAAGCAGACATTGATAGCTTTGTTTCCTTCTTTATCAATTTGGCGAAATTCCCTGCAAAATATCAAAATCTTTACCAAATCAGAACGCAGGCTACAGTCGATTTGCACCGAATGAAGAGAGATTATTTTGTTCGTTTCCCAAAACAAACCACTTCCTGGTTAAGCCCTATCTACGACCAACTCTCTGAATTTCAGCATCAGTTACAAGACTTAGCCCAGGGGCTCAATGTTGAAGTCACCCCTGAAAACCTTAATCAGATTTTCAGTCCCTTTGCAGAACCAGGCCTCTTCTTTACAGTTGAAGATTTCCTAACTGCCCGTCAGTCTTACGAACAAGTGGATCGTTCCTACCATGCTGCGCGAGACATCCTAGACAACTTAACTCGAAGATTTGGTGTTCAATTTTCAAATACGGATACCTTGATTTGGAACCTGCACAACACTGCCTTGCTTGAGCGCAGAGAAATCAACTCTGAATCGATCATTTCACAAAATAAAGATTATACACTTGGAAAGATTAAAAAATTCTTCCCTAAATTTTATGAAGCAACCGTCTTTGAAATGATGCGTTATAAGAGCATTATGGGACAAAAGGAGAAAACTCCTGCCCTTTCTCATCTGATCTACACCCTCTTTACTCACGCTGAAGGGCTTACAGATCAATTATTTGAACATAAAAAGAAAGTCAAAGTCTTAGTTCTGAGCGAGTATGACTTTGCCCACCCACAATTCTTGATTTCCCTCTACGAATTCCATACTTCAAATAACATCCAGTATGAAACTTGGGATAAAGAAACCCTTAACATCGAAGAAATCCTGGATAGTGACTACGATGCTATTATCACTAATTTTGATATCAAAGGCCTCGAAGACATGCTCGTCATCAATATCAGTCGACTATCTATTCTGCAAGTTGTCAACGAACTCAATAAGATTTCTATGCAAGATTTATAACTTTAAAAACCTCCTAGAAAGAATCTAGGAGGTTTTTCTATGTTTTTTCTAAGGAATTAAGAGCCGATCACATTATTCGAAATCAACGGTCTTATTCTTAATCACAAGCTTGGTATGAGCTGTTATATATTGTCGGTCAAGGGTTGTTGTAACTTCCCCTTCACCATTTATAATATGCCAAGCTCCATCTTTATGAACAACCATAGCAACTTCTTGTTTGTTTTTATCTTCATTCTTAACAGCCAAGGCATAGGCGTCATCGACCCCTTCTAGCAAGAGTTCCTTGTTGCTACTGAGTGTCAGTAGATAATAGGCTCCGTCTCGAACACCAATATCGTATTGTTGATTCACAAATATGGTTTTGTCGTAGCTAGGTCTTGGTTCAGAAGTTCCTGATCCATTTCCAAGGATATCTTTAAAAGTATCCTTTTGCTTTTCTGCCTCAGCCTCTTCTTGAGATTTGATAAATTCCTGAACTGCAGCAATCTTTTCACTATCTTGTTTCTTTGAAGCTCTCATTTGATGAATAATGACAGTCCGAATCAAAAACGAACTTGCAAACAAGAGTCCTATGATAGATGAAATTTTCCCCTTTTTCATTTCCGCTCCAATCTCCTCATACTTCAATAATAACTACCTTCTGATAGTATAACAAGATTTTTATAGGATGACAAGAAAAGTTGGAATTTAGCAACAGGACTTCTTTATTCTACCGTTACTGACTTGGCAAGGTTACGTGGTTTGTCCACATCGAGTCCACGGTGAAGGGTTGCAAAGTAAGCGACTAGTTGCGTTGGTACGACCATTGAGATTGGTGAGAGGTAAGGGTGTACGGTCGTAAGAACGATATCGTCTGTATCTTTGGCAACATTTTCTTCTGCGATGGTGAGGACCTTGGCTCCACGCGCCGCCACTTCTTGGATATTCCCACGAGTGTGGTTGGCAAGGACTGGGTCTGACAAGAGGGCCAAAACAGGTGTCCCATCTTCAATCAAAGCAATGGTTCCGTGTTTGAGTTCTCCAGCCGCAAAACCTTCACATTGGATGTAAGAAATCTCTTTGAGTTTGAGACTGGCTTCCATGGCTACATAGTAATCTTGGCCACGTCCGATGTAAAAGGCGTTGCGTGTTGTTTCAAGAAGGTCACGAACCTTGCTATCAATCAATTCTTTCTCTGAAAGGGTTGATTCGATAGACTGAGCCACGATAGACAACTCGTGAACCAAGTCAAAGGCTTGCGCTTTAGCATTCCCATTTGCTTCACCAACCGCTTTTGCAAGGAAGGCAAGGGCTGCGATTTGGGCTGTATAAGCTTTAGTTGACGCTACGGCAATTTCAGGACCTGCATGAAGCAACATAGTATGGTTAGCTTCACGTGACAGAGTTGAACCTGGCACGTTTGTCACTGTCAAGCTTGGGATTCCCATTTCATTGGCCTTGACCAAAACCTGACGGCTATCAGCTGTTTCACCAGATTGGCTGATAAAGATGAAGAGTGGTTTCTTGCTGAGAAGCGGCATACCATAGCCCCACTCAGATGAGATACCAAGTTCAACTGGCGTATCTGTTAATTCCTCTAGCATCTTCTTAGAAGCAAATCCTGCATGGTAAGAAGTCCCAGCTGCTAGAATGTAGATACGGTCTGCCTCTTGAACAGCCTTGATGATAGCTGGGTCTACCACTACTTGACCAGCCTCATCAGTATAGGCTTGGATCAACTTACGCATCACCGTTGGTTGCTCATCGATTTCCTTAAGCATGTAGTAAGGGTATGTTCCCTTACCGATGTCTGACAAGTCAAGTTCAGCAGTGTAGCTAGCACGCTCACAACGATTTCCATCATAGTCTTGAACTTCAACGCTATCAGCTTTCACGATTACCAACTCTTGGTCATGGATTTCCATGTATTGGTTGGTTTCACGAATCATGGCCATGGCATCCGAGCAGACCATGTTATAGCCATCTCCAAGACCAATCAAGAGTGGTGATTTATTCTTGGCTACATAGATGACATCTGGATTTTCAGAGTCAATCAAGGCAAAAGCATAAGAACCACGAATGATGTGAAGAGCTTTTTTGAAGGCTTCAAGTACTGACAAGCCGTCTTCTTCCGCAAATTTCCCAATCAAGTGAACAGCGATTTCTGTATCTGTTTGTCCCTTGAAATGATGACCTGCAAGGTATTCTTCCTTGATTTCAAGATAGTTTTCAATCACCCCATTGTGGACCAAGACAAAACGTCCTGTCTCAGAGCGATGTGGGTGAGCGTTATCTTCTGTTGGTTTTCCGTGAGTGGCCCAACGAGTATGTCCGATACCAGTTGTTCCCTCAACCCCAGCTGTCTTGGCAGACAATTCTGCGATACGACCAACAGCCTTGACCAAATGGCTTTCAGCACCACCTAGAACAAAAATTCCAGCCGAATCATAACCACGGTATTCGAGTTTTTCAAGTCCTTGAATCAAAATATCAGTTGCATTTGTGTTTCCAACAACACCAACAATTCCACACATAGTATATACGACACAGGCAAGCTGTGCTTTCTCCTTATCGAAATTGGTATAGTCTGATTTTCTGTTTTTAGAATCAGTGAAAACAGTATATACTTGTTTCTTTAACTTGTCAAGAATAAAAATTGGTATAGCTCAATTGCTTTTAAACTGCAAACAAAAAACCATTCAAGAAATAACTCTTGAACGGCTTAGAAATATAGCTAATCAACTGATATCCATACCCTATCTAACACTAGATATCATAGTTTATCTTTTCTCACTCCTCGTAGCCAATTATTTATTAGGGTGGATGGGATAGGCACTTTCAAAAGTATCCACTATCTCTACTAAACGATCATCCAGATAGGCCATAGCTTGATTTCTGATTGGAGCAGGAATTCCATAGTAGGCTTGCGCAAGACCTCCACAGATGGCAGCGATGGTGTCGCTATCTCCTCCGATGGAAATAGCATTTCTGATAGCATCTTCAAAATCTTGTGACTCGAAAAAGGCTTGAAAGGCCTGAGGAACCGAACCTTGACAAGTCACATCAAAGCTATAGTCCTCACGGATTTGGTCCAGAGTAAAGTCCATGGAATAGTAATTTTTATCGATGTAGTCTCTGATTTCATGGCGGCTAGAACCAGTTCTAGCTAAGAAGATAGCTACTGCAACTGCTTCTGCACCTTTTAGTCCCTCAGGATGGTCATGACTCACTTCTGTCACTGCTTGGGACAAAGCCTTTGCCTGCTCTATACTATCTGCCGCAAAACCGACAGGGCTAATTCTCATGGCAGATCCATTCCCATAACTCCCATAGGGTTGAGGATCATCTGAAAAGATCCAGTAGAAAAAATGACCGCCATAGCCACAATTTGGATATTGTCTCCCTATCTCTTGCATGTATTTCACTGCATTTTTCGAGAGTTGACTCCAGTCTTCCCTACTAGCCAATAAAGCTTTAGCAACCGCCAACGTCATGATACTATCGTCGGTCGGACAAGAATCCTGAGTGAACAAATCAAACTCTTTACTCTTATGATTATCCGCCTCAAATCGGGAACCAATAATATCTCCAATAACTGCTCCTAGCATAAGCTACCTCCTAGAAGTTTTTCTCCTGTTCACAGGTAATACTTCATGAATTTCCTTCATTATACCATGTTTACTAATGTTTCGGTATTTCCTATGCAATCTACGGGCACTTTTGTTTCAGTCCGAGATAGGTATAGGTTCGAGTACGTGGACAATCTTTTTCCATCTTCACTCTAAAATAAAACCGATGTTCCCTTCCATCCTTGGCATTTTCCTTGTTCAAGACAAAGTAGTCCTTTTGGTTAATAGCCATGGTTCGTAGGATGTCGTCAATCAGAAACGTCAGGGGTACATTCATGGCAGAGTATTTTTGGAAATCTTCCTCAAAACGAATATAGTCATCTGAAAAATAATCCATCTGCAATTTGTTTTCATATAACTCTTTTCTAGTCATCAACTTCCTCCTGACACAGTTGGATGGCGAGAATATCATCTAGCCTGATTAATCGATAGCCTTCATCCGTTCTAACAGAGATTTCTTGAGGAGATAATTCTCTTACTTCACCCAATATCGTGCTTTTATGATTTTTCTCCTTGACCATAAAAGAGCCTTTTAGGCGTCCGACGTAGAGCTGGGAAAGCAGCAACAACTTCTCGACTGGATTCAAATCTGTCGATAAATCGACACGATTTTTTTCTGCACTGAGTGAACTGGTATGCTCCGATAGAAAAAAGCCCATCCACTTCTGCATGCCTGGATCCTGATAATCCCTCGCAGATTGGAAGGGCAAATAAGAGCGATCAATCATTTTAATCCATCTAATCCTCCAGCAGAGTGCCCTCCAATCAGCTTACTTCTGGCAATACTTCTCGATGCATCCTCTAAGGCAGTCGCCTTCAAAAGAGAAGTAAAGCCGAATTGTTCTCGAATGGAATCAATGGCAGTCTGGAGCCTTTCTTCTTTTTCTACTTTATCAACATCATCAAAAAGGGAAATCAACCCAAAGGATTCGTCCACAAATCCTGAATAACTAACGGCTACACTCCTGACAGCTCCAGAAGTATATTTGCTATGGAATAATTTCAGTACATAACTGACTAAAAGACCGGTATTATTGGTCGGCTCCACCTTCATCTGGGTATGGATGGAGCGTTTTTGTTCCTGCTTAGAAAAACCAAGATGAATAGACACAACTGTCGTCTTCTTTCTGGCCCGTCGAAGCCTGATAGCCACCTGTTCAGCCATCTCTCGAAGGATAATTTCGATGTCTCGCTTCTTGACATAATCTCTAGGTAAAATTTGCGAATTGCCTAAGCCATGAGATTTGGCTTTATAGGGCTTGTGAACATTACTCTCGTCTATTCCATTGGCATGAAACCACAAGCGAAGTCCAGCTTGGCCAAGTTCTTTCTTCAGGGCATCAGGATTGCTATTGGCTAATTCCTTAATCGAATAGATTTCTAAGCTATTCAAGCGTTTCTCCATCCGATGCCCAATCCCCCAAAAGTCGGTCATCTTTGGAATGGACCAGACCTTGTCTTCCACGTCCTGGTAAGACCAATTGGCTCGCATAGTCGGTGTGTGCTTGGCTTCATTATCCAAGGCCAACTTAGCAAGCAGAGGATTGGCATTCGACATACCGACTGTTGAGTAAATCCCGGTCTGCCGCCAGATATCTCTCTGGATACGAGCCGAAAGCATGTCCAGCTTATCTTTACGAGAAATCTGCTGGTCCGGGACAAAATAATTGAGCGAACTAGTTAGGTCAATAAAGCCTTCATCAATTGAATAAGGATAAATATCATCTGGACTGCCATAATTCTGGAAAATGCGCTGAATTTCCATGTTGACTGCGATATACTTATCCATCCGAGGAGGGACAATGACGGTCACCCGAGCCCAGTCTTCGATAAATTTCACATAGTCTGGATCTGTCCGTAAGCCTTGTTTTTTGGCATTATAGTAGGAAAATTTACGCGTCTTAATATCAAAGGGGAGGTCATAGGCTCGGCCTACATTTGCTTTCCCAAAGACCTTTTTAAACATAGGTGAGGAGGCAAGAATAAGCCCAACAGAATTATCCGCCCGACTCATGACACAAAGGGAGGTTTTGAGGGGATGGAGTCCTCTTTCTACACACTCAACGCTAGCATAAAAGGACTTCATATCGACAAAGGCAATATCACTTTTGGGCTCTCTGGAATAATCAAAGTAGCCCATAGACTATCCCTCCATGGGTACAAAATTACCCACGATAATACCTACAATTCGCGGTTCTTCTTCGTAAGAGATGTGAATATCCTTGTATTTAGGATTGATGGAGACCAAACGTAAGCCATCTTCTTCTCGATAGACACGTTTGATATAGGTCTGGTTATTGCAAACCACTGCATAGACAGCGCCATCATAATCAAATCCAGTCTCTCGAATCAGAGCTACTGAACCATTTTGATATTTGGGTTCCATGGAATCTCCAGAGACCCATGAAGCAAAATCGTGGGCTAGTTCTTCATTAAAGTAAACCGTATCAAAGTTTCGATCATCATAAACTGAAGCTCCGATACCAGCCGACATGCGTTCGTAGACATGATACTCGTAGAGTTTTTCTGAAATAGCAGTCACCTTCTTGGCTTGTTCTTCTTGAGCCAAATTGCGAGCATAGACTACCACCTTTTCTTTTCCTTTATTGGAAAGGCTATTATAGAGACGGACAATTTCGATTTGGGTAAAATAGCCTTTTGGTACTTTTAAAATCTCTTCTAGCTGTTTAACTTTTTCTTTAGAAGGCTCCTTGACTCCACGCTCCCAAGCTGAATAAGCCTGAAAACTAATGCCAAGCTGCTCTGCAATCTCTTTTTGTGTTAGCTTTAACTCTTTTCTCCGAGCCTTAAGTTTTTCTGGTTGGTACATGTTTTACCTCCTAGCGTGATATTTTCATCGTAAGTTGACTTTATTTTAAAAATTCAACCATTTTGGTTTAGTTTTATTATATAAAAAAAGTAGACGAATGTCTAGTGGAAAAATCCAACTTTAAACCCTGTTTACTTCATCTTCATAAAATGATCATGACCTACAAATAAAGAAGAAAGGCGGTGGGACAGAAATCGATAGACAAAGTCTCGATTTCGTAGTCCCAGCCCCGCGAGGATGATTAGGAGCTTTTTGGAGTCTAAAAGACGAACAAAAAGTTCAATCAGCTACCGCGTCAAAGTTTGATTGCTAATAAAAAGTGAGGTCGGGATCTTTTGTCCCAACCTCTTATCATTTAGTCTACTTTATAAAAGACTTGTTCTGATCTAGTTGGAGCAGCTTGACCAGCAATCAGCCTATTTTTAGTTAAATCAGTATCTAACCCAGGCATAATAAGCCCAGCAGGATAAATACTCATTCCATAGCCTGAGATACCATCTCTAATGCTGAATTCAATCGTTCCATGGCTACCCATGCTCTTTTTTTCAATGTTTCCACTGTTTACTAGTCCATTTTTATCGAATGTAAACTCTTGCCCAAGTCCATTTCTCCAAGTCCCAACTAGAGTCGAGAAATCTCCATTTAGAATGGCTTGCTCATCTAGTTTTTGTGATCTAGCATTCGTTTGCTCTTCTTGTGTCGAGAGTTTTTCCTCAGTAGTCGTAACACTATCTTGAGTAGTCGTTGAACTAGCGGTTGTTGTACTAGTCCCTGTCGTACTAGTAGTAGAAACCTGTTCTGTTGTAGCATTTACTGCTTCTACATCTTGCTTCTTATGATTAAAGAAGAACATAAAACTTATCAGTACTATAGCAACTAAGCAACTAAACAGAATCAAAATCCAATTGATGCCTTTTCCTATTTTCATTTATAACTCCTTTAAATTATTCGTATTTAATTATATCATACTAAACTGATACTAGGAAGAAATTGTATAAGACAAAGACTAGTGGTGAGAATTTTGGGGTGAACTCTCTATTGAGGATTAAAAAAGAACACCCCAAAAAGGTGCTCTTTGTAAGTATAGTCATTCTTTCGAAGAACGTTTACTAATTTGAAATGCTTTACGAGCTTTCTTAAGACCTGGTTGGAAACATTTTTATTTGAATAAGTTTCAATATCCGCTTAAAATCAATGTTTTCTCACGTTTTCAGAAAGAACAATTTCATCTAATTTGAATAACTTTCAGTTGAATGGTGTGAATTTTACCCTAAAAATACATAAATTGAGCTAGATTTTACCAAAAAGTTCACACCATTTGAATTATTATTGTTTTGTACATTTGATATACGGAATACAATATAAATTATCGCAAATATCTTTCAATATACTCTATGAAAATACAAGGTTCTATACTGCTATAACTTAACCAGCTATGCATCAGATAGATAGTCCAATTTCTGCAAAAAATTGATTCATAGAAATACATCTAATCTCAAATTCTTCACATACATCTGGAATTTTAGCATTTTTACTAGGATTCTTATCACTGAGATTAATATTTTTAACTTCATCAGTTACGATTGTATAATTCTCTCTTTTAGCAATAGCAATCAACCAGGGATCTGCAATTTTTTCATTTGCCCAACCTTTTTCCGATGAGAGAGCAGTATCTTTATATAAAGGACTATCTTGAATATATTGAATTACTTCACTCCACTCTCTAGCATAAGATTTATGGTCTATTAAATCTTTTTCGTATTTATCATCTAACCAGTCCCTAAACCATGGATCTTGATAATTCTCTGAAACCACTATATCAGGAACTTTTACATCTGAATTCAAAATACTCACAAAATTAAGCCAGAAAGTTGGGAAAAATTCATTACGATAATATCTATCATAAAAGTTGATGTATATATTTGAATCTAATAAATACATTTATCCCTCTCCCTTACTCAATATCTTATATCCTTTATAACCGACTCCAACAATATTAAAAGCATCTGTATATGTAATCTTATTTTGTTGGACAGCATTATTCACATATTTAAAGAAGTTATTGTCGATTCTGAATCTAAGATTATTACTATAATTCCCACCGCTGGAAGGTCTTCTGAGTTTTTGTATTTGCTTAAATTCTTCCTCTAATTCATAATTTATAGATTGATAAGTATCTTTTGAAATCATTGATAAATCATATAAACGCCTTAGAGCAACAAACTTACTAACCTCAGTTTTCTTTGAAATGATTTCTAAATTATCTTTTATATTTTTCTCTTCATCAAATAAATCTATAATTAAAGATTTTGGAGCTAAAATTTCGGCTGTTACCGAATTTATTATCGCCTCTTTTTTATTTCGTTTACTCAACTCTTCACTTTCTAATAAGTCACTATCACCATACAATACATGAATAAATTCATGTATTAGCGTGAATAATTGACCTGCTTTAGAATCTAACTGATTGATAAAAATAATAGGCGCTTTTTTATCAGACAGAACAAAGCCCCTAAATTCTTTAATATTTAATGGACGATGAGTATTATCTTTATACTTACCATTTAAAAAAATATATATTCCTAAATTACCTAACACTTTTCTATAATGGTTAAATCGATTTTTTGTAATCTCAGCTCCCAGAAAAGTTCGTGCTTTTTCTATTACTTCTTCATGTTTACTATCAAAATCAAACATACCAACGAAATAACATTCATTCTCAACTGTATCTCTCAAAAAGTCTTGTTTTTCTTGCATTTCAAGAATTGTAGCTTTTAATTCCGGACTAATGTCAGATAAATATTGTGAATTTAAAGTTCTAAAATCAATATTTAAACTAATAGGAGTAATTCTTTCTTTGAGTACTAACAATCCAGTAGGAACATTAATAAGTTTTGAAAGTATTGATAATTGATTAAATGTCGGATCTAGTTCTCCAGATAAAAATTTATCTATATTAGGCAATCTTTTACGTATTAATTCAATAGGAGTATTAGAATTATGAATATATGCTGATAAAACTTTATTATTTACTTTTATACGTTGCGTCATAATATACCTCCTTTTTTTATTCTACCAAAATATTTTAAAAAATTCTATCTATATCAATTGCCACACATAAAAATTACAAGCTCAACATTCAACTCAAAAACGAGTAGATTACTAATCAAATAATTAGAAGCCAGAACGATACTTTGATATCTCTTTAGACAACTTACACTTTTTGAGTTAACCTGATATACTTTTCATTACTCATTTAATAATAAGAATTATTCCTCTCAATAAAAGAGAGCGGAGCTTCCTATTATAATTTCGACTCCTCAACAAGAACATCCCAAGTTCCTCAAAACATATAAAATCATTTTTACCATACGTTGTTTCAACGACATTATTATAATTTTCTTATGTCTTGGTTAATTTACAATTCTGTGGTAGACTAAACTATAATAACAAACAATTCTCTAGTAATCAATCGCAAATCCACTCAACAAATTGCTTATTTTTTTGTGATTACACAATAAGTCTCCGACTATTTATATAAATATTGATAGAAAAGGGTAAAATATGGTAAAAAATACAAACGATTTTAGCGAGATAGACATATTAAAAAAAAGTTTAGAACAACTTAAATCACCTTGGGAATTTCAAGGAAATGAGAAATCTGTAAGAATTGAAACTAGTATAATTGAAGATATAAACTATAACTTTTTAAGAATTATTAGCGATTTCTACTTCATAGAATCGGTAAATAAGCTTGAAAAATCTGAAAAACATAATTCAGATATAATACTTACTTTAGAAAGAATTTCAGATTATCATAGATTTCTTCTATTCCTAAAGTATCTCTATCAAACTGAATTAAAAAATTATTTAGGATATCTAATAAAGAATAATCGTAAGAAAAAAGAAATTATACTAAATTTTCAACCTTTTGAAAGTGTATCAGAAATTTGGAATTATATTTTTTCAAGAGTAAAAAAAAATGAATACCCCTTAAAAGTATTAATCTTAATTTATCTTTATAGAGATCTTCTAAATTTTAGCGATGATAACGAATCTGATAAATATATTCTCACTGATATTAATAATAATTTAAGTTTATTTGATTCTCGTTACAGTTATAGAGAATATTTAAAAATATTAGTAGGTTTGACTTTTATTAGCGATGATATTAATACCTTTTTGGCTAATCTAATCAATAGGTTTCAACTTTGTTTGTTAGAGTTTAAACAAAGCAAGTCAGTCCCTGATGATGTATATTCAAGTTTTGCTAATTTATCTTCACTAAAAACTACGATAGATAAATTCTCAGAAAAAATAAATCAGGATGAAAAATTAAAAACTTTTTATGAGAACAAGGTTAACTGCGTTGCATCCGCTTCATGGAATAATCACAAATATATAGCAATTAACGGATTAGATGTTAAACAAAAATCACAAAAAATTATTGAAATTATCAATGAACTATCAATCCCTCGAAAATATGAGTATGTTAAGATTCCTCAAGAAACACAATATTTTCTTAAAAAGGAGACCTTGCTTTTCCACAAATTAAGCAATAATATTACATACAAAGAGTTTGAAGATTATAAAAAATATTTAAGAAAAACAAATATTTCAAAAAAAGATATAAATGCCAATAATCGAATGTTTACTTGCTGTGAAAGAAAGTTGATTAGTAATATTAAAAAATCATCAGAAAAAGAAGGGGTTATTTGGAAGAATAATCCTACACTTGAACTAATTATAGCTAGGAAACCATGTCACTTATGTCAGCGAACCATTGATATGATCTCTCAAGAAAATAGATTTAATCTTACTATAATTTACCCAAAAACTCGCTTAGAGAATTCTCCTGATTTATCAGATATACTAATTAAAAAATATGATGATTTTGCTATTGAAATTCTGAATTCTGAACCACAAAAAAAGAATTTAGATTAATCTAAAAGGACTTAGTCTGAAATGTACAGAACTAAATCCTTTACTTAAATTATTTTTTTAGAAAAAGAGGTCAAGATTTAACTTGACCTCTTTTTCTATTCACTTCATGTTTTAGATACGAAAAGCCTTTGTTTAATTTCGTATGATTTAATTCCAATCAAAAAGAGAATGAGAGTTTTGTGGTGAAATTTTCCTACATCTCATTCTTTACAACAAGTTGAGCCAATTTAAAACTTCTCTACTCCTTCAGAACTATACCCTAACAAAGTAGCTTCATATTGATCTCCTAGTCCACTAGCACCATTCAGTTGAATCAACCACTCCTTAATAGTTTTTAATTTTACAATTGATACATAGAAGGTTTGAAGCATTCTGTTTGGCAGGTAAAATAGATTGTATTCATTGTCACTTGCATCTATGTAATAAATCTTGTTTAACTCTGAAGAAAAATTTATTTTTTCTTTAGTCCTAGAATCAATCGAATAGAAGTTATCCAGTTGTTCTCTAGTCAAGTATTCTTTTAATACTTCAATATCCTCTATATCATTTATTAAAGTCATCATTGGGAATTCAAAATCTGTAACTCCTCTTTTAACAAAGATTGCAAAATAGAGTTGAGCCAACTCCTTGTTACGAATTTTACAGTAGTCTAAAATGTTCCCTCTTTCATTTAGTGAAATAACAAATTCGTCTTCTCTTTGTTCTAGAATATAAATAATATCCACATTATCATATACCTGCAACTTGTTATTTCTTGAAACAATTTCAATATTACCGATAAACCTTTTCAAACTTACAATATACTCATTACCAAACATTATCATTTCCTCAAGTAACCTAATTCTATTAGTTTTTTAATAATAGCTGTCTCATCAGAAGGAATGGCCTTTATCTGTTCCACAAAGGATGGATCTAATTTAAACTGTATTCCTCCTCCGGGTTGATCAAACCATGGAGCTATTTTCCCTTTTAAAACAGGTAAATCCATCAATATTTCATATTGACTATAATTCTTAAAATCTGAGTTTGGAGACATCGCTCTCATCTCTTTAGATTCACCAATATTTCCAAAGAAATGACCATAATCAGAACCAAATCGATCAATTTTATCTCCGGGAGATAGTGTTGTCTTCTGATATTCACCTTTTACAAAGCCATCAATATTTGGATCACCTTTTTGTCCTGGCCAGTTCTCATTACCTGTAAGTTGATCAAAATATTTTGGATTGTCATATACTGCTTTATTTTTAAGATATAATTTTGAATTAACAGGCCTGTCCCAAGATAACAGTTTTACACGCTCTTGAACTGTTAGCCCTGACTCAGCATAGTCATGCCATTGAAGATATCTAGGTCGATCCATCGGATCCATATCAATCAAGGTTTTCTGGAATTTCTCCTTTGCCAAGTATTGGTCAAAGTTACTGGATTCCCTCGCAAGTTTGCTTTCCTCTATATTCTTCAGGATTTGTCCTTTGTTATACTTCGGTACTTCGACATCTACCTTCACTTTATTGAGACTAAACTTGTTAGCTGCTGAGGAGGCTGTATACCCTCCTATCAAGTTCCCTAAAAAGTTTGCGGTTTGGGCGTCTTCTTCGCTTCCACCCGCAAGCTTGGTCCCGTGATAGGCAACCTGACCAGCTGTATAGGCACCTGCTTCCCCTATCGCAAACTCTGTCAAACCTTGCACAACGCTCTGG